>JANXAC010000015.1 GCA_025061835.1 Spirochaetota bacterium | reverse complement strand
CTTAACATGAACTTCTACGGGGGTAATGCTGGAACTACTTATGCTAATACTTCTGTTTTTGGTATTAAAGTAGTGCACGATGGTAGCAGGGTTTATTTCTACTTCAATCCTCAACCTTATGCTAGTGCTGGTTCTTGGTATAAGATGGGTGAAACGACGGTTGGTTGGTATTCTAACTTAGTTGTTGAGTTTGGGCATGAGAGCTTGGTATTCGTAAGTGAATCTCAAGAAGCATACTGGGATGATTTTACTATTAGAACTGTTACTAGCAACTCTGTTGCTTACATAACACCTTATGAGACAGTTGTAGGTACAACCAACATATTTACGATAGTTATTTCAAACGATATTACTGCAAGCGATAGTGGAGTAGGTGAGATAAAGATAGTGAAACCTGATGGTTTTCCTGCGTGGGATACGAATGCGGTGTGGGTTGAGACACATTTTATAACTGGTGCTAATACGAACAATAGGATATTCAGTGGCGAGCCATCTGCAAATCAGTTTTTAGTTAGAGTTTTACCTTCTGATCCTAATTCATTGCTTATAAGGTTTAGAAAAGTTAGTGCATCGGATAATACTATAATTCGTTCAACGACGCCAAACAGGACAATAAGAGTTTCGTTTAGGTTAGCTACTCCTTCTACTCCTGATATTTATGGTAATTACAAGTTTCAGGTATTCCTTGATAACAATAAACTTCCGGGAACTGGTACTGACATACTGTATGCCACAACAGGTTGGAAGAAAGCTAGAGAGGTTGGAAGTGGTCTTTCTGTAAAGGTATACAACAAACCATACATCTTCTCTGGCTTGAACTACTCTCCGGTACCTATGTATGAAGGTAGTGATCTGTATAACGTATTCTACAACCTATCAACGAGTGGAATATCAAACAACCCTGATATAGCGATGGTGGATATAGTTGTTCCTCAAGGGTTTGTCCTAAGTAATGCCTTCAATTCTCTGATAGTACCTTCTGGTTTTATCTCTCTAGTTAATGTCTCTGGAACTAATAGGATAAGGATAAACTATCAAAGTGCGGGTACTTTCTTGCCAGGTGAAAATGGACTAGATAGGATTGAATTTTTCATAACACAAACACCTGACCTACCGATAGGTATAAGGACTTCAAATTTCATCTGGCCTGTTATAATATACGATAGGTTTGGTAATTCTGCTTTCTTAGCGGGAACAAATACTAATTCAACATATCGCAGTCAGGGAACTGAAGTTATAATTATATCTCCTCAGGCTAAAGCATCAATATATCCACCGAAAATAAATAACACTGTTAAAACTAATACATTTGCATACACCGTGATCAATGATGGGCCTCTTGGGAACGACATTATAAGAATGTTTATTCTCTTTGACACAAACTATATAACCAACCATGCTTGGGGGTTCTCCAACAACTCGCAGTATTTCCCTGCAAGAATATATACAACAAACATAGTAGGTCGCGGGTTTGGTATATTTGTTGATTATACTAACTCATCAAAGCCTTTGAGGTCTTCTAGTAACGATACTATATATTTCACTACTGTTCACAGGAGAGGTGATGACGATCCACTTGTGATTGCTGATTTTGTGGTTTATGCTGATAATGGTAATACGGAAGGATTGGTTCAAGGGTTTGAGTATTCTCCTGACTCCTGGTCTGTTACTATAACTCCCCCTGACCCAGATGCGGAGGCGTACATAATAACCAACAGAATAGATACAACTACAGTTAGTTTTTCATTCACTAACTTCATATTCAATACAGGTGCTCCTGGAAACAACCTAAGAAAGGCAAGAATATCAATACCGACAGGTTTTGTTATAAGAAATGTTTCACTAATACCTGGATTAAGCTGGTTGAATAACACTGCTAATATTCAAATTAGTGGTAATAACATAATTCTACATTATGATAATGAGGGAGTTGGGCTTAGATCGGTTTACGAAAATCCATCCTATGGTGATGCCATACTAATAACTCTGAGTAACACGAATTATTTCACTCCTACTGTGCTAACACTACAAACTTACGTTAGTAACAATAGAGGTGAGACGAATGCGAGAGACAAATCAACTCAGGAAAGACAACTACTGTATGTAGAGTGGCCTAACTTGATGGCTTGGGTTTCAATATACAATACAAACACTAACTCCTATGTAGGTTTGAATGAGTTGGATGCTTCGCTTATAACGAATGTCCTATTTGTTAAAGTGTCAAATCTGGGTGCCTCGACCGGTTCTGGCAATAGGATCTTTAGAATTAGGATAGATATACCTACTGATGTTTCGACAAATGTTTTTGGAGTAAGTAGTGATGTGATTGTTAATGATTCTCTGTATGCTAGATTTATCTCATCTGGTAACTATATCTTCATTGACTATCAAAATGATGGAACCAATCTAATACCAGGCGGAGTGGATACTATAAGGTTCTATATGGTTGATTTTGTTGAGACTTCTCTCCTTAACAAACAGTTTGTAGTTACTGCTTCTAACCAGAAAGCATACCAACAGATAACGAATGGTAACTGGTCTATGAGCTTTAAGATGCCAAGAACATTCTTAGGAGCAAAGTTTGATAGTCAGGTTGTGTATACATCCTCTACTCCTACGAATGTAAATTTAAAGCTTATACTCACGAACGCTGGGTTTGGTTCTAATAGGCTGTATAGAGTGAGAGTTATTATACCGCCAGTCTTCACGAATAGAATTTTGGGAGTGAGTTCTAGCATAGTTGCTAGCGGTGGTGTAGTTGTTACTCCTACTAACTTTACGATAAACTACATTAATGTCGGGACTAACTTGCCAGCGGGATATGTTGATGAGGTTATGGTAATGTTCTCAAATACTTATTCTACTCCAACAAATGGAGAGTTTGTGGTGATAGCGAGTAACGGTCAAGATTACACACCGGATGGCTGGGAAGAGGGTACTAATATCATATACTCAACGAATGATAAGAAACTGTATATAACAGAACGACCTTCTGTTAGACTAACGCCTTTTGAGATTTCAACGACAATGAATACTAATATCTTGCTGCTGTCTATTACCAATGGTTTAAATAGTGGTAGTAAAGAGATAAGAAGAATTGCTGTAGGGGTGCCAAGTATATTCAACATAAGTAATATATCAATTATAAACTCTACTCCTACAACTCTTTCTGCTTTACCAACTATCTCTGTGGATACGAATAATAGAAGGATCATTGTCTCCTTCAACGCTGAAAGGCTTACAGGTTCAAAGATACACTCTATACAGATAACTGCTATAGATAACTTTGATTATGGCGAGACTAATGTTTTGTGGAATGTTGGTGTTGATTACGATGATGGGTATAGTAACAACAACTTTGCCTATCCTGTAATAGGTAGTACTTCTAACTTTGTTAAGTTGCCACCGTCTAGAGTGTATGGAAAGCTAGTTCCAAACGATGTCTACTTTGACCTGGATGAGGTAGATATGGTACTTGAGCTTACTAACTATGGTGAGAGGCTTAATAATGTTTATTGGGTTAGGGTTTATCTACCCAATATAGTTACCAATGTAGTTATACTCTCTAACAGGATACCTGCTTCAATACAATACCATTCTTCAAGTAACATGATATTTATAAACTACTTTGTCAGTAATACTAACCTTCCTGGAGGTCAAAGGGATGTAATTTACTTTACGGCTTATGATAGCGTTGACAATAACATCATTTACTCTACTAATCTTGTTGTTCAGGTTGCTAACTACCCAAGTAACATTTACTACACGAATGCTAGCGAATTAGTCAGTGGTGATCTTAGGTATGCTATAGCGAATCCACCATACAGGGTTAATTATAGAGTGGAGCCAAATGTTGTTTCTGCGTTTGAGACAGATTTTGTGACTTATAGGATTTTTGTAGACAATGCTGGTAATACGGGTCATAACGCAACTAATTTGGTCATATCTTATCCATTTGTGTTGATAACGAATGATATGGTAGTAAGTAACACGTTTGGAAATAGTATTATTCAGATAATAACCAATAGGATTGTTATTAAGTATACCAATTCTTCAGGACTACCCTATGGTAGTAGTGATATTATCTACATACATGCTAGGGATACATGGGTGATAGGTGATACCAATGCTAGCTTTAACCTACTTGCTATGTTTAATACTAGTGGTGGAAAGTTCGTGAGAGGTAGAGTTGTTGGTGGTACGAACGTTGTTTACTATGTTTCGAGCCCTCCATATGCCTACACTAGGCTGCTGTATAGAGATATATATTACTCTAACCCTAATCCAACTGTGGTTGTCGTTTTGTCAAATGGAGGTAGTGGTGATAATAGGATAACTAGACTAGATTTGAATATTCCGTTAGCTTTGAGGCTAGGATTTGATGTTGCTAACGTTTCTAGCGAGTACGCTACTAATATATCTTACTCTTCGGGAGTTCTTACGCTACTATACAACAATCTGCCATCTGGTTTTGTAGATTATATCTCGATAAAGGTTTCTAACACGAACTCTGCAGGTAGCTCTTTTGATATAACTGGAACTGCGTATAATGGTATAACCAATTCAGGTATCATACCTACAGGAATTTTTGATATGAATCTAAGGTTTGTGTCACTACCTACTGTTGAGGTAATTAGTAGGGTAATAAGTACGTTCCTTAGAACGAACACGATTGTATTCAAGATTGAGAACAACACAAGCGGTGATGCGAAGGTTAGGCACTTTAGCATATCTCTTAGATGGCCATTTACTAATGTTGTTTCTGTGAGCAGTTCTAAACCAGATGCAATAACTAGCGTAAGTAATGTTACGAATGTTTATGTGACGTATACTAGTGGGATCTCTAGGGGTGATTACGATCTGGTTACTGTAGAGGCACAGGATGTATTTAACTTGGGAGTTACGAATACTTCAGTTTTGTTTAAGGTTAGTGAGGGAGTTGGATATGTGACTCCTTCCGTTGTTGAGAGTAATATATCGTTTATTATGCCTCCAGCACAAGGATATGCTAGTTTGATAAACAAGTATGTATTACTTTCCACGACTTTTGGTGTTCCTTCTACAAATACTGTTAGGATATCATTTACCAATACTGGTGATCTGATGAATAATGTTAGATATGTAAGAGTTGTAATGCCTGAGGGTATAACCAACTTTGTGGTCCTAAGTAATAACTTAGGCTATACTGTCATCTCTAACGCAAGTAATGTTGTGTTCATACACTACACCAATGATGGTATTCAGTCGGGGCAGAGCGATATAGGGTGGTTTGTGTTTGAGAACTACTACAACTTCAAGACTAACGTTAGGTTAAAAGTTTACTACGATAACGGCTTAGGTGTTGAGCAGTTCATAGACCCGCCGATGGGTCAAACATTGACGTTAGCATTTGATTTCCCAGAGACGCCGCCGGACTACTACATCATAAAACCAACTGATGTTGCGTATAGCATAGACACTAACCATACTATTGCTATAAGGATCCTCAATAACTCCTACAGCTATCCCATTCTCAATATAAGAATGCCTTACCATAGCTCTAACTACACCGTTGTTGGTATTCGAAGTTCAAACGGTTATGTGAGTTCTTGGGTAATCTCTAATGGTAGTTTGTATCTGTCGACTTTAATACCAACGAGAAGATTCGAAATATTACTCATTGATATAGCTTATGATTCTTCTGCCAATCCTAACATAATAAATACTACCAATGACCTGAGAGCTGAGGTATACTTTGATGGTGCAGAGGATTACGAAAGTGTTAACGTTTCCACAACGGAAACCTCTAAGTTTAAGATCCTTTATGCTAACTTTGGTAGACTCTTTGGTACCATAAAGCCGTATCATCAGGATCTAAGTGTTAGATTGCTATACAGAGGAACGGATGTGGTTGCTACTAACATTTTTGGTGCTGATATAGTCAGTTCTACTTCTCTAGCAGGAATTACAAATCAGGTCAGTATTGGTAGGTACAGGTTAGACTTCGTCCCACCAGGAGAGTACGATATTCTTGTTACTGGGAGCAAGTACAGGTCTCAAAGAGTCGGTCCTATTGTTGTATCTCCTAATAGGATTAGTAATATCAGCATGATCGTTATGAGCAATGCACCGTTTAGCACAGAGGCTAGAGAAGAACAGAAGGTTTCTAGTTTGGATGATGGTAGAACTGAAATAATAGTTCCACCAGGAGCATTACTTAATGACTTCTCTGTTGACATCATAGTTAGAAATGCTACCGCAGAAGAACAGAAAGGAGCGATAGATACCAAAAATGCCGGTAGGTTCAATGACATAAACTCTATGAAGGTTTATGAGTTGGTTATGAGAACTATACCCGGTGATTATATATTTGAAAATCCTCTCAAGAGTGATATTATACTCAAGTTCTACTACGATGAGAATTATATATCTTCCCAAGGTTGGAGTGAGGATAAATTGAGCGTATGGTACTGGAAAGATACTACTAAGGAGTGGGTGAGAATAGGTGGTAAAGTTGATAAGGACAAAAACTTTGTGTATATAAAGACTAGATATCTACACAGAGTCTATACAGTTATGGGTGATGGAGGTAGTGTTAAAACGGAAGGAATTGTAAGAAATGTAAAAGCTTCACCAAATCCATTTACTCCTAATGTGAAAAATGCGAATGTTGATAGTAGGTATGGAGTTTTGAAAATTACCTTTGAGTTAGATAAGTCTTACGATAAGTATAAGGTAAGGATATATGATATGGGTGGTAAGTTGGTCAGAGAACTAGAAGGTGATGGTAGCTTCGGACAAGGAGAGGTCTATTGGGATGGTAAGGATCATGATGGAGTATATGTCAGGAATGGTGTTTATATATTTGTAGTTGTAGCAGGGGATACAGTTGGGTATAGAGGGACTGTTATCCTCGTTAAGTAGTGGAGGTATTGTATGAAGAGATTAGCTTTTGGGATCATTTTGTTTGTGTTTCTTATCTCTATATACGCTGAGGCTGCTTTTGAATACCTTGACAGAGGCACTAGCGTTAGGGCAAAGGGTTTCGGTAATGCTATGTTTGGAATATTTGATGGTATTAATGGAATGGAATATAATCCTGCTTTGATAGCGAATACTAAAAATATAGAAGGTAGGGTGAATTTTGGGCTTCCGATAGGCTATCTAGACGATACCAGTATGAATATGTTTAGTATCTTTGGAGTGATACCTTTCAGTAATAGAGGGTATGCGGGAATGGACTATCTAGCAGGTCTTGTAATGGGTGGCAATGTCCCATATTTCTTTAGAGATGGTGCTATTGGTTTTTCGTATTCAAGGTTCAATGTTTTAGATTTGTATTATGAGCAGGCTATTAGCTTTAGTTATGGTAAAAATCTTGATGATTTCATATCAAAGGGTGCAAGGATATCAGCGGGTATTAAACTGAATGTTTACAATCTAGGACTAGTTCCTAACCCAGATACTCAAGTTAATCCATATTTAGGTGATAGATTGAGTGCTTGGGGTTTTGGTTTGGATGTAGGTGTTACCTATGACTTTAGTTATACCATAAGACTAGGTTTTGCTATTCAGAACCTTATCAAGCCAAATACTGCGATAATTGAAGGTAATGAATCCACACTTCCGAGAAAAATAAAATTTGGTGCTAACTGGATAGTAGGTAGCTTCTTTGATGTTTTTGAAGATGTGATGATAGGTGCTGGAGTAACACAGACAGAGAGAGAGCCGGGTGACAACAGAGAGTTGGACTTGACATACCACCTAGGTTCAGAGACGTGGTTCTTGAATAAGATAATAGGATTTAGACTAGGTTATGAGTTTGGGCTTTACCAGTTTGCTAATGTGAGCTTTGGGCTAACATTTGGATATGTATTTGCGGACGAGCACGAGGTCAATATGGATTATTCAGTTGGAGTTATGCCTAATATGCTAGCAGGATTGGGTGACCTATCGCATTCATTTAGTTTGGTTTACAGGTATAGGCT
This sequence comes from Spirochaetota bacterium, assembly GCA_025061835.1. NCBI lineage: Bacteria > Pseudomonadati > Spirochaetota > Spirochaetota bacterium. The sequence continues at coordinate 30,348 of JANXAC010000015.1, read as the reverse complement.
GCCAAGGAGTGCATTTGCTTACACTGAGGAGAAGATAAGAGAACTACAGTTTATGGAAGAGCTTGAGAAGAGAAAGAAACAGATGAAAGAACTAGGTGTTGATACCCAAACTCAAAGTAGTGATACCCAACCGAAAGAGCAACAAACACAACAGGTAGAAGAGTTGAAACCTCAGCAGACAACGGTAGAACAGCCAAAGGAAGAACAAAAGGACAAAGATAAGGATAAGAAGAAGGATACCAAACAGAAGGGCAAGTAGTAGTTTTTAGTTTGTTGTGGTTCCCTTCCCAAAAACTTGTTAAGCGGGGGAATGTAATTCCCTCGCGTTTAAATTTTACCTTCCGCAAGTTCAATCAAGTATTTCCCATAATCAGTCTTTTCTAGTGATTTACCTAGTTTTAGTAGTTGTTCTCTATTGATAAAACCTTTTCTAAAGGCTATTTCTTCTATACAACCTATATACATTGACTGTCTTTTTTGTATCGTTTCAATAAAGTTTGAAGCTTCTAACAGTCCATCATAAGTTCCAGCGTCAAACCACGCAAACCCTCTTCCAAGAAGTATTACATTTAATCTACCTTCTTCTAGATAGTATCTATTAACATCCGTTATCTCAAGTTCTCCTCTTTGTGAGGGCTTTAGCGATTTTGCTATACTTACAACATCGTTATCATAGAAGTATAGCCCTGGTATAGCGTAGTGAGATTTAGGGTTAGTAGGCTTTTCTTCTATTGATATTGGTTTTGAATTTTTGTCAACTTCAATTACGCCGTAGGCACTTGGATCTTTGACATAATATCCGAATATAGAAGCACCTTTTGTTTGGTTTGCTCTCTCTAGCATCGCAGAAAATCCCTGTCCGAAGAATATGTTATCTCCGAGAACTAAACATACACTGTCATTTCCTATGAATTCTTCTCCTATGATGAAGGCTTCTGCTATTCCTCTTGGTTCTTTTTGAATTTTGTATTCAACTCTAACACCTATGAAACTACCATCTTCAAATAGCCTCTTGTATAGGTCTATGAACTCTGGATTTGAGATTATGAGGATATCTCTTATGTTAGAGAGTAATAGAGTAGAGAAGGGGTAGTATATCATAGGTTTATCATAGACGGGTAGAAGTTGTTTGCTTATAGCCTTTGTTATAGGATATAGTCTAGTCCCACTGCCACCTGCAAGTATTATGCCTTTTCTCATAAAGCAATTATAAGTCTTAGAGAGATCTGTTTGAAAGTTTCATAATTATTTCAAAATTCTTTTAGTTCTTGTTGAAAAGAATTCTGATGTATATACAAAATTATAATTGAGAGGCGATGTAGCTCAGTGGTCAGAGCAGGGGTTTCATAAGCCCTGTGTCCTGGGTTCGAATCCCAGCATCGCCAGAGATGAAACCCCACCAAAGATACCTCTCTCTGCTTGAGGAGTTGGAAAAGTTAAAAGCACTCAACGGGATAACCTATGATATTGAGGTAGTTGTTGTTACAAAATACGCACAGGAAAGTCAGATTGTAGACCTTCTAGAAAATGCTCCAGTTAAGCATATAGGAGAGAATAGAGTTCAAGAAGCTGATAGAAAGTTTTCGTATCTTTCTAATTTGAACCTTCTTAAAGGAGTTAAAAAGCATATGTTAGGTCCTATTCAGAGTAATAAAATCCCGAAGATCGTTAAACTTTTTGATTTTGTTCAATCTGTTGAGGATTTATCTGAACTAGAAGCGTTAGTTAAGCGTAATTTTTCAGGAGAGGTATTGGTAGAAGTTAAGACAAGTTATGAGAATACGAAACATGGTATAGAAGTTGATAGAGTAGAGGATTTCTTTAGTATCTTAGTAGAAAAAGGTATAAGTCCTTCTGGACTCATGACGATAGCTCCTTTTACTGATGATGAGTCAGAAATAAGTAAGTCCTTTTCAACACTAAGAGAGTTGAAGGAAAAGATAGAAAGAAGCTTTGGATTAGTATTAAAATACCTATCAATGGGTATGACAAATGACTACAAGATTGCTATCAAGGAAGGGAGTAATATGTTGAGAATAGGTAGTTTAATTTTCAATAGATAATGTAACCCTGAGGCGGTTGATACCACCCCAGGGCTTTGAGGAATGGGAGGGGAACTTGTGCCCAAAACCTCGGCTCTAGTATTATCGGTATCCAAGAATCACTTCTAAAGTATGGATATATATTCTCGTAATGGATTAAGGCATATTCTCAAAAAGTATAATCTTTTCCTAACATCATCAAGAGGTCAGAATTATTTGATTGATAAAAGTATAGCCGAGACAATATCAGAATTCGTCTTGTCAAATGTAGATTACAACGTAAAGGTTATAGAAGTTGGTAGTGGTATTGGAAGTCTAACAGTTCCACTAGCAAGAAGGTTCAATAATGTAATCTCAATTGAGATAGATAGAGGTGTTTTTGCTTGTCTAAATGATGTTATTGACTACTACCAGTTAGGAAGTAGGGTGAATACGGTTAATGCAGACTTTTTGAAGATCAAACCTAGTGATTTAGTGGGAGAGGGTGAAGAGGCAGTTTTCGTATCAAATCTGCCTTATAGTTTGGGTGGTGAGATAATCAGGGTGGTAACATACGAATATAATATTAAGGATTTGTTTGTTATGGTTCAGAAGGAGTTTTTTGAAAGACTCATTGCAAGAGAAGGTGAGAAGAATTATTCCTTTTTATCAGTAGTATCCCAATTAAATTATAGTTTTATCAGAAAAGTATTTGATGTTAGTAGAAACTTCTTCTTTCCTGTGCCTTCTGTTGACTCTGTTTTTATACATCTTAGGAAGAAAGAAAATATAGTTGACAAGAGAATAGTTGATTTGATAAAAAAACTATTTTCTAGTAGAAGAAAGAATATATTAAACTCTATTTGTCTATCAACAGGTTTGGATAAACACATAATAGTAGATATGATTAACAGTGTGGAACTAGATATAAAATCAAGAGTTGAGAACCTGAATCCTACTGCAATACTTGAATTGGTAAGAATGATCATTTCATACACTAGATAGATACGTTTTTAGGTATGGACTTAATAAGGTTCCGAATAAAGTCTTCTAATTAAGGTTTAGGATTTTTGATTAAGTTTAAGGAAGATAGATAAGGGGCAAGAGCCCCTTTCGAAATTAGTATCCTAAAGATACAGATAGAACATATCTTGTGTCGGGGTCTTGTCCTGCATAAACGCCTAATTCTTCTGTGTATCCAGAGAATGATATGTCAAGGGCTACAATTTTTAAGCCAAATCCGAAGGAAGGATAACCCTGATTGATACCTAATCCTAGTCTAAAGTTTATAAGGTCATTGAAATTCAATATTTCGCTGTGTATCCCTATATGAACTCTTTTGAAGAAGTCTTTATCTCTTCTTTGAAAGAATATGTCGTGTAGATCCAGTGCTATATAATTCTTTTTAAATACGAGAGAACTCCCTATCATCTCAGATAAGTCTATGAAGTAAGAAGCGCCTAAGTTGAATGTTGTAGGAATTAGTACTTTGTTGTTGAGAATGATTCCACCTATATCTTTAGCGGATATACCTATGTTTACTCTTTGTTTTTCTCCGTTCTGTCCATCGGTAGGTATCTTGTATAGTATTCCAAAGTCAGGAGCAATCCGAGGAGTCAGTAGGTTTGATAGTAATGACTCACCTGATATATTGACATTACCCTGTATGAGTTCATCTATACCGAAGTTTTTCTCAATACCTCCTGCTAGGTATATCTTCAAGTTTAATCCTACGGACAATTGACTTAGATACTTGTCAAGATCCTTGTCTCCCGTAAGTATATTTTTAAAAGAGTAATTTAATCCAATGTAACCACTGAATATGCTTGAAAGTCTTGTATCTAAAAAACCGGCGGATGAGAGAGGATTATGAAACTCAATGAATGGAGTAAGATTTAGGTTTAATATACCTAAAGCTAGATTGAAATCACTTATAGGTATATTAAGTGACACTACGCCAAGATATGCACCTAGATTGATAGGTTTGCCTATCAGATCAAAAGCATAACTTACTACTTTTGTTGTATCAGCACCTAATACACTTGATAGATCACTTAAGGTGTTTATTCCTGTAGTATTTAACATTAAGGATACTGATGTTACTTTTATTGAGAACTTTGAACTCGCTAGACCTGGATTAAATAGAAATCCTTCAATATCTAGTGCATCTATTGAGTTAATAGCCTTCCCGATGCCATAAGAGTATGGGTATGGATAGAGGTATAAGTGTTCGTAGTTATTTATGACAGAGAAGCCACTTATACATACTGCTAATAACAGCCCTACGAGTGAAATTTTCTTTAACATAAAATCCTCCTTATATATTAGTTAAGAGATTGCTTAAGAATGATTGTATAAAGTTTGATACTTCAGTATCATCAACTATTCCATCGTTATTACCGTCTAGAGAACCGAAAGTAGATGATAAGTTTGAGACATCGCTTACGTTAAATAATGACATTCCTTGAAGAAATGAAATAGCCCCTGTTCCTATGAGTTTTGCTATAGTATAACTGTTGCCTTCCCTGTCTGTGCCCACGTTTATGAAAAGATTTGTTATATTCTGTGATGGGTTAGATAACCAGTGCGATAAGACATTAATTTCATCCTCCGAAAACCCGTCTTGTGTGTTTATAGCATTTGTGTTTGCCTTATCTGCTAGTATAAAGAGTCCTAACATAGAAAGACCTGCTCCTGCTAAAGTAAGAGTTATTGATTTTGTTAAACTATCTCCCAGATTACTTTTCAACCTTTTCAGTCCCCATGCAAGATCCAACACATATGGTAAATCATTTTTATCAATCCAACCTAGTAATAAATTAGCGGTATTACTATTGTTCCCTACAATATTAGTTAGTATCTTTATATCAAAGCCCATTATACCTAGTGCTGCCGCTACATGGTCTTGTGGTGGATACTTTTGAGCATTACTAAGAAGTTCTGCATACCTACCTTGGTCTAGGAGATTCCTAGACTGGTAAAGGTTTGCTTCTTCGTAGTCTTTAGATGAGAGTGGTGAAAATATATTTACACCACAAGATGTAGCAAATATTATCGCGAATGCACTCAATACTATTATTTGAAATCTCATATATACCTCCTGAGATGTGAGTATAAATAATATATACTCTAGATTTTCAAATTTCAAAAGTCAAGAATGGTAAGGTTCAAAATTTTTTGATACTTTCATTGAAAACTTTTTGCTTAGCATTTCTACTGAATAAACTGTAGTTCGTCAGTTGAAATAAATTAGTTACATTATTAATAATTTATTTAGGTAAAACTTGAGGTAAATTTTATGAAGGTTTTTGTGAGTAATCCCAACTATTACACTTCACCACTAGTCTCCGAAACAGATGATAAAACAATTATGGAACTATACAAGATCGTTTTTGGTTCTAAGGATCAAATCAGAGAAATCCATAGCCTAAGAAAAAGAACCAAAGATCATAAGTTTTTTCAGAAGTTGATTTTTTTACTTACAGGCATCAATTTTGAGGAAGATATAGCTGAGAATATATGGGAAGAGATAGAAAGATACTACAAGGACATGGTATCGTTGCTAGGTAGGAGTATTCACATTAGTGCTGTTGTAGTAGATTATATGTTTAGGGTCAAGAACTATATGAAAAATCCGTCTGTTGTTGACCTCGTTCTGACAGAGAAGATAAAGAACAGTGCTATTCAAGATTTTGTTACGGGTCTTTACAAGGGATCGTTGTTTGAAAACTTCATACATGTAGAACTTAATAGATCGAAAAGACATGGCCATGATTTTTCTATACTTCTTATGCAAGTAGATGGTCTTGAGAATGTGTATATATCTGGTAACGTTTCAGTAGCTACAAAGCTGCTTGTAGAGATTAGCATAATAATAAGACAAGTAAAGCGTGCTGAAGATATACCTTTTAAGCTTAGCACGGGTAAATTTGGTATTATTCTTCCACAGACAGATAAAAAAGGTGCAGTACTGTTTGCAAAAAGATTACTAAATGAAATTAACACATCTATTCTCTCTACATCTGGTCTGATATTCGGACTATCTGTGAGTATTGGTATTCAATCCTTTCCTCAAGATGGTGATACTGCTGAAACGATCTTGTCAAACTCTGCAAAAGCACTATACAAGTCAAAAGTATCGGGGCATAACAAAATTGTATATGAAATTTAATTATGTCAAGATATAGGAAGAAAGGTGTAAAAAGACAGCATACTGTTCTAAAAGATTTTGTAAAGTTCTTGGAAAGTTTTACATCCGATGGTCTTGCTCAAAGTATCATTCCTGGTAGAATATCTACGAAGGGTTCTAAATCGTCATCTGGTGAAAACATAGTTGAACTACAATATGAGACTAAGACAGGTTTGAAACTTCTACTCAAGAAAGGTACTATGGTACAGGAAGTTTTCGTTGTGGCTTCAGACAAAGATAAGATAAAAGATCTATTTAAAGAAGGAAGAATTATAATCTAGTTTTAACTTTATACTTAAACCATTTACTTTGCTGTGAATTTTGAGAATTTGTAATGATTTAAGAGATTATTTTGTTTTAAAGGATAGTTTGATTTAGTTATGATCAAATTTTATGTTTAGGGGACTTGTTTAGTATAATTTATGTATGATTGGATTGAAAGAGAAATGTGGTATAGCTGGAGTATACGGAAGGATAGAAGGAGTAGTTGAGAAACTGTTCAATATTATGAATGCTTTACAACATAGAGGACAGGAGGGGGCTGGGGTAGCGTTTCATCACGAGAGTGGTTTTCAGAGGATTGTAACACAGGGGCTTGTAAGAGACCTTTTCCAAAAAGAAGAGATTAAGCAACTAGAAAAATCTGATGCTATTATAGGACACATAAGATACTCAACAACGGGATCAGATGATATTTCAAACTTGCAACCGTTCGTTTCAAAAACTATTGATGGAAAAACTATTGCTTTGGCACACAACGGCAATATTACCAACGCTCTAGAGATAAGAAATAAACTTATGAAGGAAGGACATACCTTTCTGACTACTACTGACAGTGAGGTTATGCTTCATCACATAGTTAAGGAATATAACAAGACACTTGATATTATTTATTCGGTTGAGAGCGCAATGAGATTGTTTGAAGGATCCTTCTCAATACTTTTACTTTTTGAGGATATTATAATAGCGTTCAGGGATAAGTATGGTTTTAGGCCTTTAGTGTTTGGTAAAATTGATGGTTCTTGGTTCTTTGCGTCTGAAGATAGTGCTTTGAAAACGATAGATATATTTGATTTTGATGAAGTGTTGCCTGGTGAAATTGTGGTTGTTGGTGACAGGGGATTGTATAGGGAAAAAGTTATAGAAAATTCAAATCTATCACAATGTATATTTGAACTCGTTTATTTTGCTAAGCCTTCAAGTAATATTTTCAGCGAAAGTGTCTATAACTTCAGATACAACTGTGGTAGAAAGTTAGCAATGTATGACAAAGATGAGGAGTTTGATGGTGTTGTTCCTATACCGGACTCTGGGTTGATTTCTGGTATTGGATACTCAGACGAGAAGAATATCCCTATAGTTATGGGGCTTATAAGGAGTCACTTCACGGGAAGATCTTTTATACAACCTAGCCAAAGTAAGAGGGATGGAATGGTCAAGACTAAATTTTTTGTCCCTACAGAGGTTGTTAAGAACAAAAAAATCGTTCTTATTGATGACTCTATCGTAAGAGGAACTACTATGAGAACAATAGTTGAACTACTCAGAAAAAACGGTGCTAGAGAAGTACATCTCAGAATTGCATCGCCCCCAGTTAAATTCCCTTGTTACTTCGGAATAGACTTCCCATCCCCTACCGAACTTATAGCAAATCAGAAAAACATAATTGAAATAAAAGATTACCTTAATGTTGATAGTATTAAGTATCTAAATTACGAAGATATGATAAGTATAGTTAAGAATAAGAATAACTTTTGTAGTGCTTGTTTTACTGGTGCTTATAAACAATCAGTTTCTTCTTCTCTAGGAAAGTATATCTTTGAGGTAAGGAGGTAGATCAGGTATGGAAAATAAACAGCAAAATAAAATAAGAGCTTCAAGAATACCTGTTAGTATAGAAGCAGTCTATGAGTTTAGGGGGTTTAAGGATAGATGCACAATAATAGACATATCAGAAACAGGTATGAGACTAGAGGTTAGACAGATACTATTACCCGGAGATGTAATAAAAGTTACTTTTCCTATAATTTATGATAAAATACCACTTAACATAGAGGCATGGTGCATAGTTAGAAATAGTAGTGGTAACGAAATAGGTGTTGAATACGATGAGTTATCAAACGAGAACAAAAGAAAACTAATTAGTTATGTTGAGCAATTGCTTCTAAGGCACGGAAAGAGCAAGTATGAACCATATTAAACTAACTTGCTCAGGATAAATTCTTCTATGCTTTTTCTAACATTATTCATCTCCTCAACAAGCTTATCTGAAATTTCAAATTTGAAGTCAGTTTTGAATTCTTTAAGACATTTCTCTAGTATTAGCGGTATTTGGTTGAACTTTATTATACCCCTCTCAAAAAGATAGATACACACTTCGTTTGAAGTATTGAGTATAACACGATTTTGAATTTTTGAATTATCCAAATACTTAATGAGAGATAATACTGGAAATTTAGATAAGTCTGGTTTCAAGAAGTTTAGAGAAATATCTACTGGAGTCTCAAAAGGAATACTTCGCTCAATAAGTGGAGGAATGTCAGGATAAAACATAGCATTTGCTATGGGGAATATCATATCAGGTCTATAGTATATACTCCAAGTAGTTCCATCTATGAGAACTGCCATACTATGTATCCTAGACTCTGGATGTATGACAATTTCAATTTTGTCAAAAGGTATTTGAAAGAATATGTGTGCTTCAAAGAATTCTAAAACTTTATTAAACATAGTGGCACTATTTAGCGTAACTATCTTACCCATCTTCCAGTTGGGATGTTCCATAGCGTTCTGGAATGTTGTTTTCTCAAGTTCCTCTAGGGGTTTCTTTAAGAAAGGTCCTCCAGAAGCTGTTATTATGAACTTGTTTATACTCTGCATACCTATCTTTGAAATGAGATTAAATATCGTATTGTGCTCACTATCAAGAGGTATCACGATAGTGTTATTATTCTTAGCAGACTCCATTATTTCGTAGCCCCATATAAATATACTTTCCTTGTTGGCAGTAAGAACAGTTTTGCCATTCATTATTCCTTCAATCGTAGGGTAGATACCGAAATACCCATCAACAGCAACCAAAATAGTATCTATCTCATCAATGCTACAAATCTTTCTAACCCCTTCAACACCTGTAAAAATCTCGGCTCCATTAAATCTGAAATTATCTATCTCACCGAGTTCATCAATATACACATATCTGGTATTAAACTCCTTAACCTGCTTATAGAGTTCTGCTACATTTCTTCTAGCACCTAGCATCTTCACAGAAAATCTGTTGGGGAATAACCTTACAACTTCCAGAACCTTTCTACCTATTGAGCCTGTTGATCCGAAAACTGCTATGTTCCTAACCATACTCTAATTTTACACAACGCAGGATACTGATTTAAACCTTAAAACGTATTTGATACCAAACGAGATGAACTCCATATCTTGAGAAGAGTAAGTTAGAAAATGAAGATAAGGTAAAAAGAGGAGGTAGTGAATACCCCCTCGTTGGGAATTATAGTCTTATTAGAGTATCAATGCCGAGTATTGTTTGATAATCTGATGTACTGTTATTAAATGCTTTATATTCATCCTTTCTTTGGTCTATCTTAACGTTACCTGATACTGTTAGGTATTTGTTAAAGACAAATTCAAGTCCTCCGAGATAGAAGTTCTGTTCTTTGTCAGATACGTTAATATTTGGATCGTAGGTGTAGAAGCCACCAATGATTGATAGTTCTTTTAGCCCTACAAATCCGAAGTTGATTTTACCAGCAACGGTAAAGTAGTTAGCATTAATTGTGGAAACATATGCTCTCACAAAATTAACTAGAGAGTAATTAACAAACAACCTTATTGGACTGAAATTTACTCCTAATCCTACACCATATATCTCAGTCCCACTAGCATTCGTCATGTCAGGAGTAGGAATTATGGTGTTGTAAGTATGTAATCCTATGTAAATGTTCTGGTAGTTTGTATCACCTGTTAGTAGGAATAAAGGAGCAACCAAGAGTCTTCCACCAACCTCTTTTGTAACATTTATGAACCCTAGGTTGGTCTGTATAGAATCAGAACCTCTACCGAAACCGTTTCCATCAAACACTCCAACAAACCCTTCTATTCCTTTTATAGGTCTAACGGTTAAGGATAATCCTATATCAACTGAACTCCTCAAACCTAGTCTATCTGGAGCGCTCGGGGTTATATACCTTATTCCTGCTATGTCGTCAGCGAATGGTATCCATTCTGTTGGAATTAGACCGAAAGATAGTGTTAGTTCATCTAGTAACTTCCAGTTTAGTGCTGCATTCCTCAACCTCAAGATCCATCCTGATGTTGTTAAGTTTATATCAGGTGTTACTCTAAGGGTCATACCATTCTTGAAATCAACGTTGAAGTCAATAAAGGCTCTTGAAAGGGTGAAGGAGTTGAAGTTTGTTGCGTTACCCTGTATGGTTGAAGGGTTCCATAAGTATCCAGCGAATATTGTGAAACCCTGTTTGATTTCGGGTTTATCGTCTTTTTTGTCCTCTTTCTTCTCCTTCTTCTCTTCCTTGACCTCCTGTTTTACTTCAGGTGCAGGAGCAGGTTGCTGAACGTTTGTGTCAGCGGTTTGGGCAAACCCAGCACCAGCGAATAATATCGCTAGCATTAATATCATAAGTCTTTTCATACTTTAAACCTCCTTAATTTGTTTGACTAAAGTCTAAAAAAGGTTTGTAAATTTTTTGAAAACAAATCAGAAAAATTTTGAAAAAACTAACTTTTGATAGACTATTAGGTTATAAGGTAGCCTGAAAGTATAGTGAAATATTGACTGAATTTCAGGTTATTTATCTTACTTATCACCTTACTTAACCTTGGGATTAGGATTAGGGTAATATGTGTAGCATAGAATTGATAAATAGCACTGTCAGAAGAAGATGAATCTTTTCATAATTCAAAATTCCTACTTGTCCTAACAATCATTCGTATATGACTGATGCTAGAGCATTCTGTCAATGGTATTGCTCAAATAAAATTTTTCTTGAAAAAGCATCTAAAAATTAGCATAATTATTTCTTGAAAGTTTTTGTGGTATCTGATGAGAGGAGTATTTGTTGTTATAATAACATTTATAACACTTTTCTTATCCTCACATTCTTTCTCAAACTACATCCTTATTCCGATGGATTTTAAGCAGACAGATCACCTCAAGCCTTATGGTATCGTGTATAACACTCTGTCTTATGGTATTGAAGCATTCTGGGTTTTAAATTATCGTGGTGGCAGTTTTGTTATACCATACAACGATTTTTCACTCAACCTGATAAAAAACAGTAAAGTTTTATACCAAGTTATAACTCCAAGTGCTTGGAAGAGTATAACAGACCTTACGAATACTGAAAACATCAATATTATAAGGCTCACTAAAGCACCAAAGATTGGTCTTTACAGGCTCAAGATAGAATTGCCTTACGATGATGCTGTTGAGATAGCGTTGAAATACGCAAACATACCATATACAGAGATAACAGATGAGGATATACTAGATGACAAGCTTAAGACGCTTGAGATAGATTGGCTGCACTTTGACCATGAAGATTTCACAGGACAATTTGGAAAGTTTTGGTTCGGGTACAGTAGAGAACCTTGGTATATTAGGATGAATGAGTATCTTCTGTCAATGGCTAGGAGGAAGGGATTTAAAAGTGTTGCTGATATGAAGAAGGCGGTTGCTTACAAAATAAGGATGTATATAAACGATGGTGGCTTTTTGTTTGGAATGTGTGCTGGAACAGATACACTGGATATAGCACTAGCAAGTATGAATACGGATATAGTTCCAGAATTATTTGATGGAACACCTGTTGATCCAGACTATACTTCAAAACTAGATTTCTCACAAACCCTTGCGTTCAAGGATTTTTCACTAATAACAGACCCGTATGTGTATGAATATTCAGATATAGACTACCCGAACTTTAAGATAAATCAGTTTGAACATCCTGAATACTTTTATCTAAGAGAGTTTTCAGCAAGATATGATCCTGTTAGCACTATGCTGGTTCAGAACCATACACTAGAGGTTAAGGAGTTTCTAGGACAAACGACCTCTTTCAATAAGTCAAAACTCAAAGAAAACATTGTGATACTAGGTGAGTATCAAGATACCAAACTACTAGGGTATGCAAAGTATATAAGAGGTGAGTATGGTAAAGGTGCTTTCTGTTTTTTAGGGGGACATGACCCCGAAGATTTCGCACACTACATAGGCGACCCACCAACGGATATATCACTTTCACCTAATTCGCCGGGATATAGACTGATACTCAATAATGTCTTGTTTCCCGCTTCAGAAAAGAAAAAGCGAAAAACTTAACTTGAAATGACTTCTTAAGGTTTTTCATAACTTCTGTATGAAAAGAATTAAATTCTCGTTAAGAAAATCAAGAACTACTATAATCTTGTTTGTCTTATTTTCAGTGGGTTCTGTTTTTATCTGGGCTTCTATATTCATGTTTATGTTGAACGTATTGGTCTCTTACACTAAAGGGGCATCTTTACTCATAAAGTATACTGAAGAGTATCTTTTTTATAAGTATGACCCCAAACTCTTTGATGTTGAGAAAGCGAGCGAAATACTTACAAAGATAGAAGGATTTTATGTTTTCTACGATATACTCTTCTTTAAAGATAGACCCTATAGAGAGATAGAGAGGATATGGTCTGACTTTGGTATGAGTAGAGATGAAATATGGGTAGTTGTTTCAGGAACTAGAATAATGCGTAATTTACCAATAATGGATTATATAAAGGATAAAGCAAATGTGTTAAAGAATAATTTTGACATAGTAGGAGAAAACAAGAATGTTGATATCAATAGAGTGTTGAAGGATGTTGAAGAATTTCATTCAAGTTTTTACTCTACTATGAACAGTCTTATTTACCCATCAGTTTTTCTAGTTTCACTGTTAATTGGTTCGATAATATCACTTTTATCATTCTTTACTCTAAGAAGTTTTAACAGTATAAACCAAATAATAGATTTGACTACCTCAAAAATAAACTTGATACTTAAAGGAAGAAGTTTTGAAAAGCTTGATATAATAGACCCATCTAGTGAGTGTATAGTGTTGCAGGATGCTGTAAATATTGTGTCTGAAAAATTTAAAGCAATACAATCTGCTAGGGATGACGTTATGGAAAGAATTGTTCATATTACTAAAAAACTAGAAACAGAACTTGAGAGTCTTTCATCCAATATACAGAGTGTTATTACATTCAGAGACTCAATAGGATCGCTAGAAATATCTGAGTTGGATAAATCGTGGAGTCAGTTTATGAACATATTTTCAGTGATTGATGCATCACTGAAATCAGCTTCCAGAGATGCTGAAAATCTAAGGAGTCTTTCTCTAAATATATTTGAACCTGTGTCTTCAATATATGATATATTATCCAGCACCTTACAGCAGTTTTCGCTGATAAATGAAATATTCTTTAGATACATTTCGGAGACAGGGGACTTCGTGAATACAATACAAATCTCCTTTAAGAGAGAAGAGGAGAGAATAAATTCACTGTTATCAGAGATGAAAAGAGTCTCAATGAACTTAAGAAGTCTAGGAATAAATGCAAGTGTTGAGTTCTCAAAGATACCTTCTGGAGAAACTTTAACAGGTTTATCGTCAAAGATAGTTGATCTTTCAAAAGATATAAGTAGTATTTTCGGTAGTGCGAGTGCTAGTATAGAGAATTTTGAACTTGAACTTAAGAATAGTTCCAACAAAATATTATCGTTCATAAATTCATCATCTCAGATTGAAAAAGATTTAAAAGATATATTTTTAACACTTAAAACTTTATCGTCTGATAGAGATAATGTGTCAAAAAATATTGAGAATGCATATAAAATTATATCTGATGTTATGGAAGTTTTTTCAAAACTAGAAGAGAGAAGTAAGGAATTGTCCTCATCGTTTTACAGAATTGAACAGACTTTTAAGCAAATGTATATGATTATTGAGAGTTCAATCAAGTCTGTGGGAATAATAGAATCTTTTGCTATCTCCTTGAAATCTTTAAGTCATCTTATAGAAGGTATCAAAAATACTGCAAAGGAGTTAGAGAAGATCTAGTTGTTAGAATTTAAAAACCAAAAGTATATCCTAGACTGAAGCCGGGGAGAGGAAATGAGGCTAATTGATTACCACTAACAATGTATCCGTTGATTGTGAATATATTGAAAAGTTCTATGCCAACATTCACTGTTAGGAAGTTTGTTCCGTAGTTTGAAATGGGATGTATTACATTGGTTGCGTTGTAAATATTGTTGAAAAACCTAAAATTCACTATGAACCTAAACCATTCTGTAAGGGATGATTCCATATATATCGGGAAAACTAGGTATAAACAATCCATCTGGAAGTTTGTATTGTTCATTTTCTCGTATATGTTTAGATAACTCAAACCTAGACCTGTTGCGAACTTAGATTTGCTTGACTCGAATAAAGATATCTTACCATCTATCATTGAACTTATGCTACCAAAGTATTCATCTTGTATCGCATAGGATAGGAATAGACCTATTTCAGTTCCAAGAAATCTGTCTCTATATAAACCTTTTCTCGTTTGTAGTTGGAAATACCTTGCATAAATTCCTGCATCAACTGAAATCTCGCTTATAGATGTTGATGAAGCCTTGGTTGTAGGACTTACAACTGCAAATCTTACGCAAGATAGTAAAAAAGGTATCAAAAGGATTGAAATCATTCCTAAAAGTTTTCTCATATAAGGTTTAATTTTTTTATTCTCTCTACTGCTTCGTCAATTCTTTCATCTGGTGCTGTGAGTGAAATTCTAAAGTATCCTTCACCGTATTCTCCGAAACCGTTCCCTGGAGTAACAACTATACCTGCTTCTTTCAAAAACAGCATTGATACTTCCTTTGATGTTAAAGATTTCGGGTTCTTAATCCATAAATAGAATGTTGCGTTAGAAGAATAAACATTGAAACCTGCGTTCCTTAACATGCTAATCATTTTTTTCTTTCTTCTTGATATGATATCTCTGTTCTGCTGTATATATTTGTCCATATCTGGTTGGAGTGCTCTTATACTTGCTATCTGGATTGCGTTGAAGACACCGGAGTCAACATTTGACTTTATAGACAGAAGCCCCTTAATTATCTCTGGATTACCGACAGCAAAACCGACTCTCCATCCCGTCATGTTGAATGTCTTGGATAGAGAGTGAAATTCTATAGCGACATCTTTTGCTCCCTTGACATTGAAGATGCTTATTGGTTTGTTGTCTCCTTCGTATATCTCGGAGTATGCTAGGTCTGAGCAAAGTATTATATCATTCTTTTTTGCAAACCACACAGCTTTTTCAAACTCTTCGTAACCTACTGTAGACGATGTAGGATTGTTTGGATAGTTGATGAAGACCATTTTAGCCTTTGACAATACTACACCTGGTATATCCTCAAACTTCGGAAAGAATTTATTTTCTTCCTTGAGTGGCATCTTGTAAGGAGTAGCTCCTGCTAGTATGGTGGCAGAGTTATAAACAGGATAGCCAGGGTCTGGAACAAGAGATACATCTCCTTTCTCTAGAAATGCCCAGTGTATATGTGCTATGCCTTCCTTTGAACCGATAAGTGCTATTATCTCATTTTTGGGGTCAAACTCAACACCGAACCTACGATAAAACCATTCCGATACTGCTTTTCTAAACTCAATCATACCTGCATAAGATGGGTATTTCTGGTTGGATGGATTTTTTGATGCCTCATAGAGTGCTTCAACTATAGGTTCAGGAGTAGGCATATCAGGGTCTCCTATACTTAAGTCTATTACATCAACTCCTTTCTCAATTACTTCTCTTTTAAGTTCGTCTATCTCTGCGAACAGATATTTTGGTAGTTTAGATAAATTACTGGATAACTTGCTTCTTACATCAAGAGATGTATTCATCTTAAAGCCTCCAAAGACAACATATCATATTATATCACGCACATTTATCAATTCAAATTAATTCAGAACAAAGACTTTTTGAAGTTAGATCACAACTAATACTCTGAAGTTTTGTGTCAGTTAGTTTTTGAAGATGAAAAAGTGATTGTGGTATAATTTAAATTATGCTAGATATAACTAATACTCTTCTGGCAATACTAATTGTGATCTTGTCTGTATGGATTGTTTTTAAGTTCATAAGTTTTCTTGCAGTTAGTTTAAGGGCAAGGAGTATAAAAAACCTCAAAGTTCCTTTATCTCCTAGGTATCAAAAGATGTTGAATGATAAAGATGTTCTAGTTCTATACTTTTACTCTCCCCTAACTGAAAAGGGAAGAAATAGAATGGGTAATGTTATGAAGATAGTAGATGAAGAGTTTGGTAATGTTATAAAAATTAACATGGTAAATGATAGGAAAGAAGCAGAAAAATTTAATGTCATAAGTGCTCCAACGATCGTTATCATAGACAAGGAAGGTATTGTCAGGGAATACAAGACAGGATTTATACCCTATCCTAAAGTCAAATCAATGATTGAGAGGATCGCAAATAGAATAGTTAGTAAAAACTAGTTACTTTTGATATTACCATTAAAGTCTAAAATTGACATTGTATGTGTATTCTTCTTATCGCCTGTATCAAAACTAAGTAAATACTCTGTCTCTACTAACAAGTGCTAGAGAGGGATTAGTATAGTATGAAATTTTGTAGACAACAAATGCCATACAGAACCAAAGCGGTAAGTGAGTGGAAAGATACAGTATCTTATCTAGTTACATAACGGAAGTTGGAACTAGTCTGTGGTGTTATATTACTAGGAATGTCTGTGCTTGGATTATGTCTTAAAGTTATTTGATTATTTTAGTATATGTAATTATCTTTTTACTTACGGAGGTTTTATGCCGAGAGAATTAGCAACATTTGCTGGAGGATGCTTCTGGTGTATTGAAGATGCGTTTAGGGATATTCTTGGTGTTGAGAATGTTGTCTCTGGATACTCTGGTGGATGGGTGGAATACCCAACATACGAACAAGTCTGCGATGGTAGAACGGGACACCGTGAGGCAGTTCAGGTAGTCTTTGATAATGAGATTGTTTCATACGAAGAACTTTTAGGGGTTTTCTGGACTAACATAAACCCTACTGATAGTGAAGGACAGTTTGCTGACAAAGGTGAACAATATAGAGCTGCAATATACTATCATTCAGAAGAGCAAAAGGAACTAGCTATCAGGACAAGAAAGTTAATAGAAGATTCAGGCATATTTAAAAAACCTATTGTTACTGAAATACTACCTTTTAAAAATTTCTATCCTGCTGAGGATTACCATCAAAGGTTTTCAAGAAGTAATCCAATAAGATATTGCGTCTATAAGTACTTTTCTGGTAGAGAAACTTTTATTAAAAGACACTGGGAATATGCAAGATTATTCAAAAAGCCCCCTATCAAATTAAACCCAAAGTATCTCAAGAAAGATATATCCAAGTTGAACAACGAAGAGTATATGGTTACACAGGAATGTTGGACAGAAACTCCGTTTAGAAATAAGTATTGGGATAATAAGAAAGAAGGGATATATGTTGATGTAGTTTCTGGTGAGCCTCTTTTTGCTTCTATACACAAGTTTGATTCAGGGACAGGATGGCCAAGTTTCTATAAGCCACTTGAGGAAGACAATATAACATATCATATTGATACTACTCACAATATGGTGAGAGTTGAAGTTAGGAGTAAGCACGGTAACTCACACCTAGGTCATGTTTTTGATGATGGACCCTATCCAACGGGGCTTAGATATTGTATAAACTCTGCTTCTTTAAGGTTCATACCATTAGAGGATCTTGAAAAGGAAGGCTATGGTGAGTATAAGAAATTATTCCAAAAGTAGCTTATACTGGTTATGTAGTGAATATTGTGTTGTCTGAAGTTTATAGTAAAGACAGTATGTATTAGGAGCTTCATTCTTGTTTTAAAGTTAGCGAATAATTTAGGTTTATGTTATCTTCCCAAACTATGCTAATACTTTCCAGTTTTACAGACCCACTTTGAAAGTGAATGGACCAACTAACTGCTTTTTGCGACTAAAACTCTCAAACAGAAAATACACATCAACAATACTATTATCCTTTGCTCTTCCTAAATATGTAACTATCTCGCCATTATAATCCAATACTACTGGTTTATAGTAATAATTGCCTTGGTTGTTTATTCTATATATTGCTTTAGCCTTGCTAAAGTCTAGGAATTCGTTAACGCTTTCAACCAAAACTCTGACGGATATGTATGATGAAGTGGTTAGTGTGTTTGGTTTAGCTACGAAAGAACTGACAGTTAAAACCTTATCTTTTGCTACTGAAGATATCTCATCAAATTCTGTTGCGGATAGACTACCTGCGTTTTGTTCTAATGTTTCAGCGCTTGCCATTATCTTACCTCTTATAGCTTCAAGTAATGATGTGTATATATCCTTTAGGAAAAATCTTGATTTTTCTATATGATGCTTTACTATATTCATGCCTAGTTCAGAGCCCATCCATAACCAACCAGAATCTCTTGCGATTATAAGGTTCTTCCAAGCATTGTCATAGAGATAAGTAGGATATGATACATCAACTCCAATCTCTTCCGCTTGCTTAAAGTTCTCGGTTACTTTGATTATGTCTTTTGCAGTGTTATTACAGAGATCCCAAATATCTCTTTTCATCTTAGTATCAAACCACAATCTAAAGGAAGTCTTTTTCTCTTCTGGGTCATAATACCAACCACCACTTATTTTCTCGGCTAACAGATCTTTAACAGGTGGTGTTTCTTTGAATATGTCCTCGCCTTTAACAATCCTGACCCATGGTATTTTCTCAAGTCTATCGAAGAGATTATTCATAAACACACCATCTCCTATTGATTCACCATTGTCCGCAATCGCAAGAACCATATTACCATCCCTGTTCTTTTCATTCAGTTGAATGAGATATTGTATGAACTCATCAATAGACCTATCTGTTTTCTTATATATGATTCTTGATGCTTTAGTGTCAACTATTACTGTGTTTATTGCTAATGCCTTAGAAGTAAGCCTATAAGGTATATGGTAATTAAGTCCCCATCCTGCAAACCCTGTGTCAACAGCTAGGTCTGATATAGGTATCCAATTCACTCCGACCTGCAGGATAGGAAATACCAACTTTTCAGAGAAGGCCATCTCTGGTAGCCATGCACCTTTTATGTTGGATGTTCCTAGATAGTTATCTTTGAACTCTTTGTCAAGGAGTAAGGACCTGTATACTTCAGCCTCATCAAGAAATGGCAACAGAGAATAGGAGAATGATGTTACCATCATCTCAACGTTCTTCCTTGATGCTAATTTTCTAAAGTCTTCCAGTATTTTGGGATAATAGTAAGCCAATTGATATAGCAAACTTCCTGTTATACTTATGCTTACAGGGGTATTTCTTTGAGAATATAGCTTTATTATGGATGAATAAACAGGTAGAAAACTTGATAGGTTTTGTTTAACGAGTTTAGGGTCATTATATAGTGGCTGGTGTAATGTCCAAATAAATACAACTCTTAACTTTCTTTCAAAGTTTGGAATACTTATCTCACCAATCTTAGTAGCCTTTCTAGTTGAGAACAATTTTTGACCATCCAATCCAAAGACATCTGCAGTGACATAGTAATAACCTCCTCTTACATTTGGCAAGGACATATTTATAGTTTTGCTGTCAACTACTCCAGGTACAGTGTCAAATAAGTTTGAAGAAGTTAGTTTTGCTATTTCTCTTCCAAGGCTATCCTCTAGTTTAAATACAACTATTACCTTATTGACTTTACTGATTTGGTCGCTTTTGTATGATGTCAGGAACACGGGTAGTTTTATCGTTGAATTAGGTGAGGTTGTGTTTGGTAATTCATAACCAATTACAACACCGCTGCTTCTATCGGCATAACTTACATCGGGGACATTAGGAAGTATAGCCCATTCTATGTTATAAGTTGCTTTCTCTCCAGGCTTTAGAGATACCTCTTTGAAGAGTATATCAAATGTAGGTAATTTAACATCATGCCAACTCCAGAATTTACTAACCCTACCTTTGTCAACAACTATCAGTAGAGTATTTGATGCTTTTGGAGACGAAAGGGCAAAATAATTCCCTTCAGTTAATATATCTCCTCTACCTCCAGATCCAGGCTCAAACCTTAATTCGCTAGCTTCACCCTGAATATCTAAGTATATTGTCTTATCAGTGTTTGTAGGATCACCTAGAATAGGCCTAGTTTGATGCCAATAGGTAAATTTTTTATCTTCTCCACTTACGTTCTCAACAGTTATTTCGCCCCTTATAAGAGGGTCGGTATTATCAGAGTATAAGTATTTAGTAACCTTTAGACCTCTGGCCTTATCCGAGTCCTGAGGTTGAACTGTATAGGACATCCTTACAAACACTATTCTTTTATCACTAGACACTCCCCAGTCTTCCAATACATATTTCCTCTCAGCCGTTCCTGGCCATATAAAATCAAGGATATCATAGAAGGCTCCTCCCATTTTAGGGTCGGTTTCGTTGTAAGTCTCTATCATCTCTTGGCCAGTTCTTAAGTCAATGACTGACATCACTCTTCCACCCATGCTCGGTGAAACAACATACTTTATCAGAGGTGTTTTCAACACAATATCACCGTTTTGTAGGATTTGTGCTTCAAGCCCTAGTTGTTCTATTTTTTTTACACCTCCACCACCGCAACCTCCAAAAATGATCATCATAGTTATGGTAGCAAT
Source organism: Spirochaetota bacterium (assembly GCA_025061835.1). Lineage (NCBI taxonomy): Bacteria > Pseudomonadati > Spirochaetota > Spirochaetota bacterium. The sequence continues at coordinate 9,368 of JANXAC010000015.1, read as the reverse complement.
ACCTAAAATTAATCTAATATTCATCTTACAATCCTCCTTGAATGAAAGTTATCATTGGTCATACTATTTACCTTCAAGTTTTATTGTAAAATAAACTAAAGATTCTTTCAATAATTCCTAACTGAAGTTTAGTCAAGAGTATTGGTATTTTTTGTTGAAGAATATCCTAAATACCTTTGTTCATAGCTTATCCAATCAATTTTCAAGCCTCCTCGTAGAAAGTTTTTGAAAAAGTGATTCATAGTTTTTTGTTGGTGATATGTTCATACTTTTGCATTTATTCTGCAAGGCAAGGGGAAGTTATTTAACATTGATTTTTACCAAACTCTTCTACGAACTTCAGGTTTTTCTTTATTGAATATCCATATCACATTTTTTAAAATAATTAAACTAAATAGGAGGATAAGATGAGAGTATTTACTCTGATTTTGGGAATGATGCTCATTTCTGCTGCTTTGAACGCTCAAGAAGCAGAAGTGATAAAGGTTCTTGAGAACGACACTAAGTGGTGGACTACTCCTTACAAAGTGGATAAATTACCCGTATGGCACAATGCAGTTGGATACGAGATATTTGTGAGAAGTTTTTATGATAGCAATGGAGATGGGATAGGAGATTTCAAAGGAATAATTCAGAAACTTGACTATCTTAAGTCTCTTGGAGTTGATTATATATGGCTTATGCCTATTCATCCTTCTAAAGAATATCACGGCTACGATGTGATAGATTACTATGATGTTAACCCGCAATTTGGAACGATGGAAGACTTTGATAATCTAGTAAAGGAGGCTAAAAAAAGAGGAATAAAGATAATACTGGATTTCGTGTATAACCATACTTCAAGGCATCATCCTTGGTTTGTAGACTCCGCTACAAATGAAAAATCCAAATACAGAGACTGGTATGTGTGGAGCAAAGATCAACCACTTGGAGACTGGCCTAATCCAACAGGTCAATCAAAACAGAATGTTTGGAACAGGTACGACTTCATAACGAACGCATACAGGTATGGGTGGTATTTTTACTCTGCTTTTAACTTCAACATACCCGACCTGAACCTTGAGAACACTAATGTTGTAGCTGAACTTAAGAAGATTGCTAAATTCTGGATTGATAAAGGAGTTGAAGGATTTAGATTAGACGCTGCAAGGTTTGCTATCGCAAAGGGACCTGATAAACAAGCCGATACTCCAGAGACAATTGAGTTTTGGAAAGACTTTATGGGATACCTTAAGAAGATAAAACCAGATATATATGTTGTGTCAGAGGTATTTGCAGGTCCTTCAATCGTTGAGAAATACTATCAAGGTGGTAAAACGTTTGACAATGCTTTTAACTTTGAGTTTGCTACATCTTTCGCACTACCACCACTCGTTGCATCAAAGTCAAGAACAGCAATGAATACCTTTAACGGATGGTATAACAATAAACAAATACCTATACACTTCTTCTCACCATTCCTATCAAACCATGATACTGGGAGGTTCGGTAGTAAGATAAGGAACGACGATGCGATAAAGATGGCACTTGCTATGCTACTTACAACTCCTGGAGGACTACCATTCCTATACTATGGCGATGAGATAGGGCTACCTGATGACACGAAAGTTCTGATAGGAGATGCTGATAGGAGAAGTATAATGCTCTGGGATGATACGAAATTCGGTGGTTTCACGACAGGTCCTAGAATCTGGCACGCAAGGTATAACGCAATAGAAACAAACTATTCCGTAAAGGTTCAGGAACAAAACCCAAATTCTATCCTAAACTTTACGAAGTCTCTAATAACGCTTAAAAAGACAAAAACCAAGGCTCTCTCCTCATTCGCAGACTATACACCACTCTCGGTATCAAAAGATGTTATAATGGCTTACGCTAGAAAATATGAGAATGACTATGCTATCGTGATATACAACCTTAGCAAAAGAGACGAGAACACAGTAAGCCTAGAACTTAACGGACTACCAACAGGAATAAGTTATGTTGATGGTTTGAGTTCATTAGGTAGTGATGTCAAACAAATTGGTGAAACTATAGCAAAAGACAAGAAAACCGAGATAAAAATCAAACCAAGAGAAGTAATAGTAATGCTATTCTCACAACCAACGCAACAGAAAAAGTAGATGTGTTATTTGGAGTTATAGAAAAACAGGTTCATTCATAAATTTGGTTTGAAATATCTATCAAAAGAGTAGAGTTTGTAAATTTTTTCAAAAGTTGTATAAATAGGTAGAACTCTTTGGTTCTTCGGAATAAAATAGTCAAACAATTGAAGACGAAGATTCTTATTAGTTATTTCAATCTAATTACAAATTTAAGAATGTTGCTTTATAATAATGTAAGTGAGAGAGATTGTATGGCTATGAGATATATACTAGGATTGATAATGGTAGTATTCTCTTTTAGTGCTGTTTTTGGCGTTTATGTTGCAGAGGATGAGATAAAAAAATCAAAAAGAATAGTTTTTGAAAACTACAAAGGTGGTGTTAAGGGGGTTAGCGTAAGACAACTTATAGAAGCAGGCCGCAGTCTTGCGAGTATATCAGACGAAAGCAAGGTGAAGAACTACCTTCAGTATTCAGTCGTTAGAGTGTTGCCTAAGGAAGAACTTTTCGGTGCAGACATAATATATATATCCAAAGAGTCAAGAATAAGACACATAAACGCAATAAGGTTTATATTAGCAGGATACCTCTCTCAAAAATTTGGGTACAAATACGGACAAGCATACACACTAGCAGTTTTTACAACTTACTATAATGCTATACACAGAGGAGACCTTGACTACTTTGGCAAGAGGTATGTCAGTGATCTATTCTCATTCACTACTGAAAAGATTGGTATATCAACAAGATACTACGAATGGGCTGGTAAAACTGAACTTATCATACCTACAAGAGTTTCTGTTCTAGGTGAAAAACCTAGTCTTGGTGAAATTGGTAAGGAAGATGTAATAAGAGAACTTAAGAAACAGGATGATCTGGGGCTTGATGAAAGAAAAGAGATGGTTGATATAAGAAAGAAGGAACTTGAGGAAGAGAAGAAGGAGATAGAGAAGAAAGAAAAAGAACTACAAGAGAAAAGAGAGGAACTTGAAAAAAGAAAAGAGGAATTATCTAAAAAGGAGGAAGAGTTAAAGGCAAAAGAAGATACTTCCAAGGAAGAACTATCTAAGGTTGAAGAGGAGAGAAAAAAACTAGCGAAGGAAGAGAAGAAGTTGGAAGAGGAAGAAAAGAGGCTAGAGAAAGCAAAGGAAGAGACTAAAAAGGAGGAAGAAGAAATAAAGAAGGAAGAGGAGAGGATAAAGAAAGATGAAGAGATGCTGGAGCGAAAGGATGACCTAGCGAAAAAAGAAGAGGAACTAAAGAAAAAAGAAGAAGAACTTAAGAAGAAGGAACAGGAGATAGCATCTCAAGAGACTGGCAACAGGATAATAGTAGGAGATAAAATGTATTACCTTAAGAAGCTAGGTTTTAAACCGGAAGGGCATTACGACAACAGAATGTTTCTAATAGACATAAACAATATGAAAATAGTAAAACAAAGCAGTTTTGCGAACATATGTGGTTTCAAATACTATGTGTATGGAGAAGGAGTAGTGGTGATAGGAAACACTGGCTCTCACTCTGATAAACACTTTCTGGTGCTACTTGATGTTAATACAATAGAACCACTGGTAATTGGTAAAGACGATATATTCTGGAGAAGTTTTATTGAATTCAACAACGACTTTCTCTATGCGATAACCATAGTGAATAGAAAGTATTATCTAGGTAAATTTGACAAGAAACTCAACAGAGTTGGTTTATCTGATATTGAGGTTTATCCTGATACATTCATAACCTTCTATAAGGGTAAAATATTCATAAACGATAAAGACAAAAACATAGTAGCATTAGATGAAACGACATTGAAGAAGGTAGATCAAGTTAAGTAATTATCTTTACTTCCTTTAGACCGCTGACAGAATTACATAGAAAGACTCTTTCTGAAGCCATCAGGTCTGACAGAGTTATAAACTCTTCAGTAATCTTGTATTTTCTTGATAGGTATTCTAGCATAGTTCCTCTCAAAAGTCCAGATGTTCTGATAGGTGTTATTAGTTTCCCGTTCCTAACTATAATTAGGTTATTGACTGTTCCTTCTGTTACATAACCTTTTTCATTCAAGAAGATATAATCAACGAGTTCCTCGTCTCGTGCTTTTCTAGTGTAATAATCATACATCTCCCTATTTGTTGTTTTGTGATAAATAAACTTATCATTGCTATCAACTCTGTCTTTTGATACTTTTACATAACCTCTTTTTCTAGGTTCTTCAAATTCTCTTACTTCCAAGGTTACATCTCCGTTTTGCTCCAGTAGTAGTCTTAATCTAAATTTTCCATCAAGTTTGACTATTTCTTTAAGTTTCTCAAGGATGATTCTTCGGTTGTATCTGAAAGAGAAAAATTTTGCTGACATTTTGAGACGCTTTAGATGGTAGTCAAGAAGGTATAATTTATGGTTCTTTAAAAGGAATGTTTCTATTAGTTTAAACTTTGGATACGGTTTTGATGTTAAGAAATGTGACTTAAGGATACACTCACTGTACTCTTCCTCTGCTTCAGAATACCAAGTTATCCCACTGCCTACTCCCATTTCACATTTATTCTTGTGAATCAAAGGTGTTCTAATTGCTATGTTGAATTCTGAAAAACCTTTAGGTGATATGTATCCTATTGTTCCAGTATATATACCTCTTGGTAGTGTTTCTAACTTGCTTATTATCTCAACTGTTTTTTTCTTAGGTGCTCCGGTTATTGATCCTCCTGGGAAGATGTTTGAAATAATTTCACTAAACCTTACCTCCTTGTTGAGGATTCCTTCTACCGTTGAAGTCATCTGAAACACTGTTTCATACTTCTCAATCTCAAATATCCTTTTTACCTTTATGCTCCCAAACTTTGATATTGAGCCTAGGTCATTTCTTATTAGGTCTGTAATCATAAGGTTCTCTGCCCTGTTTTTCTCGCTTGTATAGAGTTTTTTCATAAGTTCCAGATCTTCCTCTGGAAATCTACCTCTTCTTATCGTTCCTTTCATCGGCTTTGAGATTATCCTATTACCTTTTGTCAAAAAAAAGAGTTCTGGTGAAACTGAAAGGATGTATGTATCGTGGTATTTTACGAATCTTGCGTATTTGACTTTCTGCTTACTTCTTAAGTCTAGGAAAAAACTCAAAACATCTCCTTCAAAGTCAAATAGTAGTTTAAATGTAAAATTAACTTGGTAAGTATAGCCATTTTTAATGTAAAACTTCAATTCTTCTACTTTCTTTAGGTATTCCTCTAGTGTCATAGATGGGTGGATGTTTGAAATAGAATATTCCCTCCTGTTGTTAGGAACTTCAACAAGTTTAGGTTTTGTGAATGCACCGAACCAGATGATAGGTATTCTATTATCAACAGACCTAGTAGATAATTTAAGTATTGGGTAGCCTGCTTCATATGTCATAAAGCCACAGATGTAAAAACCTTCCCTTATGAGATCATCTACAAACTTGAGATTTTCTTCAACATCTTCTATTTGCTCTGCGGAAACCTCAAAAATAGGTTTTTCAAAAACGAGTAGATAGTCCTGTTTATCTATGACAAATACTATGTCTTTGTCAAAGGTCATACTACTAATTATATTCATCTCGGCTATGACCAATAAAACTAGATTAAGTCAAGTGATTTTACTACAGTTCCTTTACTAAACATAAATCTAGTTTGTGTAGGTAAAACCATGTGTTTATCAACTAAAACAGAAGCAATAGTGATACTCTAACAGAGACAAAAGTCATGAACTACTCTCAAAAAACTCTTGTTCAGATTATACCTCCGATAGGAGAAGTAATTTGATAAGTTCATCCTTTAAAGGGAATGATATTTGCTATAAGATTTGCGATGGTTTGGACTGAAATATTCTCATTCACGATCTTAACATGATACACCTGATTGTAGATGGGTTGTCTTTGGGATAGAGTTTTTTGTATCTCTTCCTCAAGAGTAAGGTTTGTTAGGGGTGGTCTTGAGTTATCATTCATCATCCTTTTCATAATTGTTTGAATGCTCGCCTCAAGTAGTACAACAAAACCTTCTTTTATGATTTCTCTATTTTTCTCAAGTAGTATTATTCCGCCCCCAGTAGAAAAAACAGTGTTATCAAGAGTGGATAGAGTTTTTAGAACCTCACTCTCAATTTCTCTGAATTTGTCTTCTCCATCGTTTTTAAAAATATCCGATATCTTTTTGGATGTTATTCTCTCTATCTCAGAGTCTATGTCAACAAAATTCCATCCTATTATTTTAGAGATTTCCTTTCCAACTGTAGTTTTACCTGTTGCTCTATAACCGATAAGGAATATCTGTTTCTTCATAAAACAATTCTAAATAATGCGAATTTAAAAGAGAAATTAAACGAAGGTAAGATAATGAAGTCTAAAATTCACAATTCAGAACAGTTGCAATCTTTGTAGATGCTGACTAAACACTCTTCTTAACAAGTACTTATGGGCTAGTATAAAGCAATCTCTAGAGACTGGCGAATAAAATATTCAAACGAAGTTTATTAAGTAGGAAATCTAGAACTCTGCTTACTAGCCTGGTGGAAATTATGGTCTGTTAAAACAGAGGTTATGGGTTGGTTTATTTGCTTATGTTTTGTATTCTAATTGATAATAAAATCTGTATGAGTGATTTGAAGCATAAGTACAGGGATCTTATAGAGTTTTATAAAACAAAGAATATTGCTGTTCTGATGGGGGGCTTGTCTTCTGAAAGAGAGGTTTCAATAAGGTCTGGAGAGAATGTTTATAACGCTTTGGTTAAACTTGGTTTTAAAGTTGTCAAGATGGATGTAGATGCCAACATCGCAAGAAGGCTTGTAAAGGATAATGTTGATGTAGCAGTTATAATGCTTCACGGTAAGTATGGAGAGGATGGAGTTATACAAGGTGTTCTTGAACTTATGGGAATACCTTATACAGGTTGTGATGTTCTAACAAGTGCTATAGGAATGAATAAGATATTTACAAAAGAGATCCTTAAAGTAAATGGTATTCCTACACCACAGTATGTCAAGATGACCCCAGGTAATCCTGATAAATCTTATGAAGACATTATGAGATTGGGGCTTCCTGTTGTTCTAAAACCGATAAGTGAAGGTTCTAGTGTAGGGGTTGAGATTGTTAAAGACGAGGACCAACTATCCGGAAAGATAAGAAGTTATTTGAGAAGATACCCTGAATCGTTCGCAGAGAAGTTCATAAACGGAACTGAGGTAACAGTAGGTGTTATAGGAAAAGGAGGTGATATAACCGTATTACCTACTATGGAGTTAAGACCTAGAAAGGAGTTCTATGACTATGAAGCAAAATATACAAAGGGAATGACAGATTTTATCATACCGGCAGACATACCAAAAGAGGTAGAGGAAAAGGTTATAGAATATACCAAGATGGCTTTTAAATCACTCAACTGTAGGGGGGTTGTCAGGTTTGACGCTGTTGTTTCAAGAGAAGATAATATACCATACTTCCTAGAAGTTAACACCATACCCGGTATGACGGAAACAAGTGATATACCTGCTATGGCAAAGGCCGCAGGAATGTCTTTTGAAGAAGTTGTTCTTAAGATACTTGAGTATGTAGAATGGTAGATTTCATATTCCTATTAACCACAAAATACCTAAACTGATAGTCATAGTAGATACTATAAATACCGATACTCTGGCTACAATAGTAATTGTTTTGATAATTATCAGTAAGATTATAGATATGACACCTATTGATATTCCTATCAAGACGAGTGTTAAGTTATTCAGTAAAGATAGTATGAACCCAACTGTTGATATGAGTATTAGAATGGTATCTTCCATATTATACCACTGCTGGTATTTTTCTACCGACTGCTTGTGCTATGAGTTTGATCTTCTCCATCATTTTACCAAACTGTTCTGGAGTGATTGATTGGTCTCCATCCGACCAAGCATTCTCTGGGTCGTTGTGGACCTCAACCATAATCCCATCCGCTCCTGCCGCTATTGACGCAAGTGCCATATCTGGAACATACTTGGCTTTTCCTGTTGCGTGACTTGGGTCTATGATTACCGGTAGATGCGTTTTTTCTTTCATAACAGGGATTATGTTTATATCAAGTGTATTTCTTGTAGCAGTTTCAAATGTTCTTATACCTCTCTCACATAGTATGACATTATAATTACCACCTGACATAATATACTCTGCAGACATAACCCATTCATCGGCTTTCATTGAAAGACCTCTCTTCAGCAACACAGGTTTTCTTATTTTACCAAGCTCTCTGAGTAATGGAAAGTTTTGAGCATTTCTAGCACCAACTTGTAGAACATCAGCATACTCTGCGACCATATCTATGTCTCTTGTATCTAAAACCTCAGTAACTATTGGAAGTCCTGTTATCTCCTTGGCAAGTTTGAGTAATTCTAATCCCTCTCTACCTAGCCCCTGAAAGGAATAAGGAGATGTTCTTGGCTTAAAAGCACCGCCTCTTAGTAGGTTAGCACCAAATTTTTTTACCTCTTTGGCTATATGAGTAATTTGTTCTTTTGTTTCAACGCTACAAGGACCAGCTATGACTGCTATCTCATCTCCTCCTATCTTGACAGTTCCTAAATCTATCACAGTATTGTGAGGATGAAAATCTCTACTAGCCAGTTTATATGGTTTTGTAATCCTTATCACCTGTTCAACATTATTTAGACTTTCAATCGGAACATTTATGAGTTTGTTGTCATCTCCAACTACTCCTATAACTATCTTTTCAACACCTCTTGATATATGAGCCTCTAATCCATGTTCTCTAACTTTGCTAACGATCTTCTCAATGTCCTGTTCTGATGCTTCTTTCTTTAAAACTATTATCATCTTAAACCTCCTAAACGAAATTATCAATGAAGTTTAAACACTTTTTCAAAAAGAAAAAGAGGATTATACTTTTTACAATTTCAATAAATTCCAAAAATTGAGAGTTATTTGGGTATAGTTAATGCTTTTAGTGTCTATCAAGTTCACAAAAAAATTTTAGACTTTATTGTAGTTTAGATTATAACTTTGCTTTTTTGAAGCACAGATTATATATATTATTATACTTGAATAGGAGGATTTTATGAAGAGATTTTTTATCATACCATTGCTTTTTGCTCTTCTCATTCTGTTTTACCAGAGTTGTAGTCCATCTCCTGAGGATGAGAGAGTAAGCACAGTATATGTTTCTACTAGTGGTAGTGATGGAAATGATGGAAAGTCTCCGTCAAGAGCTGTTAAGAGCATACAAGTTGGTATAAACAAGGCGATCCAATACAAGG
>JANXAC010000014.1 GCA_025061835.1 Spirochaetota bacterium | reverse complement strand
ATTCCATTAGGATATGCATTAACATTCGCAGGGTCTGGATTTACAAAGAATTGGACTACATTACCATCATGTGTAACCATTATCTTCATCCGGTTAGTGTTTGTGGAATTAGGATTGGCATATTGAGAATAACCACCTATAGTACTTCCTTCATTAGTTAAGTGAACCCAGTCATCATCCATATTCCATTCAAGTATTGGTTTTAAGTTAAGCGTTGAACCATCTAGAGATGAAACATTTGTAACCTGAAGTCTACTATAAGAGCTTAACCAGTAGCCCCACTGGCTGTATGGTGTAGTTTGTGAATCGTTAGACAGATTATCATGCATTCTCATCATATCGTATAGGACTACTTGATTAGCAAACTTTGTCCCCGCAGGAGAGGAGTTATTTATATTAGCATACTCAGCAAGATATATTGACATAGAAGCTGCCATTCTCCTTGACTCAGGATTTGTCACACCAGTAGGACCTTCTCTGTGAGGATCTATCCTAGCTTCTATTCTTAATATCTCAAAACCAAATGGTCTATAAGGAGTAGGAGTCCAAAGTTTATTTGTGTATGCTATGACAGAACCAACCCATGTTCCTAAATAGCCTGAAGTCGCAGTTGTGTAGAGGTTACCGCTAAAGATAACATTTGCTCCATTGTAAGCTACGCTACTATTCCTCTCAGAAAAGTTATAAACCCCATCCCTACCATACAAAAATCCTGCTCCAGTTCCAGTTCCTTCAGGACCGTACCACCCAGCAGGTTGCTGTCCAGGAGGATGATCAGTGCTAAACGGTTCAAAGTAAAAGAAAGACTCACCAAAAGCAAAAGTTACTAAAAGAAACAAAAAGACTATAACCACACACCTATTAACGCAAACCATGGCCTGCCTCCAGTAAAAGATTATAAAGCAATATTCGTGCCAAATCAATCTTTACATAAGAGACAAAAGCACCATTCAAAAACACTAGTAAATACCAACTATATCAACAACCCTAGACCTCAAGATTTTCTTAAAATTACAAAATGATACAAAAAATGTAAACTAAATTCACACTCATCTGTAAATATTATTCACACTTATACAAGAATAGTCCGAAACACAAGATAAAGACAACAAAATATAAACCCATTGTTTAGTAAAAAATTTGTTGAATAACAAGAGTATATGTTTTAGAATAAAAGTATCAAAGTGTTGGAGGTATCGTATGAAACAAGCAAAAAAGAAGAGGTTTAGATATTTCGTTGACAAACCCTTTCAAACAAAGTTCATATTGAATTTTGTTATTCTCGTCTTGATAAGTGCTCTGTTTTCATTAGGTTTTATACTCTACATAGACAGTCAGAAATTTTCAAGAGGTGTATTGTTTGAAGAACTCGTAAAGGATTTCTATAAGACAACAGACTTATCGGTTGAAGCTCTGAAGATAAAAAATAATATACAAAGTTTAGGATTACCTAACAAAGAAGAGATTGACAAGATAATCGGAAAGATTGACAGATACATAAACTCGCTAAAGGATATTGAGGCAAGTATAATCAACGCGATTGAGACAAGGAAGTGGCTCACGAGAGAAGTAAGTCTAGTTTATGAGGATGGTTTCTTCTACCGTGTTAGCGAATCTATTAAGGACAACAAGGTCAATCCTTCAGCAATAGGTATCAGTCTAGAAGATCTAAAATCCCAAATAAATCGCTATAGAATAGATATTGAAATTGGTATACAGGAGTGCGAGTTTGATAAAAGTATGAAATCTTTAGAGAAAATTTCATCTATACTAGTGACAAGCGATGACATTGAGAGAAGTAAAAATTTCAAATCAAGGTTTAGCGATTTTAAAAACTCAGTTTTAAGATCATTTGAATTCATAAGGCAAACTCCAGATTTTCTAAACGATGTTGAGAAATTATTGTCAGGAGCATACTCTCAAGGAATGTTTGATGACTCAATCCTTTCTTCAATTTCTTCCAGTATCTCAAAGATCAAGGGTATAATAGGTAGTGTAAGGGAGTATAAAGATGTCTTATACTACGAAACACGAACTTATGGTAAAAAGGCATACAATCTTTTGGATCTTTACTGGAGACCTATACTGGCTTTAAGTATTCTTCAGATAATACTTATATCTGCTTTCGGCTTATTCTTCTCGCATAGGATAGCTGGACCTGTTCATAGAATTAAGAGAGAACTCAGAGAGATAGCAGATGGGAAGCTACCAATAAATCACGAGATAAAACTAAGAAAGAGAGATTTCTTGCTTGATATTGCTAAGGAAATAAACAATACTTTAAAATCCATTTCAGAGAAATATAATATAAAATAAGTAGGAGACAAAAAATATGCCTTTACTCAGACCCTTCAACACGACAGGATACAATACGAACTTGATAAATGATTTAAACCTAGTAGTAGCACCTCCTTACGATGTCATCACCCCAGAACAGAGAGAGATATATGCCTCAAAGAGTCCTTACAACATTGTCCATCTAACATTACCTGAAGGAGAAGGAGACAACAAATACTCAAACGCTAAAAAGAAGCTTCTAAGTTGGCTACTGAAAGATGTTCTAACAACTGATAAAAATCCTGGCATATTCATATACGAGCAAAAATTTACCATACGAGGCGCGAATTACAAGAGAAGAGGTATTGTTTCTTTATTGAAAGTTGAAGAGTATGGTAACGGGGTCTTTAGACATGAAAAGACATTCGGAGGCCCCAAAGAGGATAGAAGAAAACTGATGGAAGCAGTTGAAGGGCAACTTGAACCTCTGTTTTTCTTATACTCTGATAGAGATAACCTGGTAAATAGCAAAATATACGATATGGAGTTTGACTACACAGCAAAGACAGCGGTTGATGAAAACGGGGTAAAACATACTCTATGGAAGATACCTAACAAACAGCTTGAGGATTTCATACTAGAAACTCTCTCAAAATCTTCAATTTACATTGCTGACGGACATCATAGATATGAAACCACTCTCCAATATGTCAAAGAGAAAGGAGGAGGCGATAATGACACTTACTCCTATGTCCTAGGAACATTCTTCAATATGTATTCTAGGGATCTGGTCATACTTCCTACACACAGACTTGTAAAAGTAGATTCTTTCTCCCAGGAAGAGTTTATCAAGAAACTAGACAGATACTTCAAGATTGCTGTTATAAACTACTCCGAACAAGTAGTTGATGTAGCTCTTAACAAACTAAATATGGTAATGTCAGATAGGAAACAAAAAGGTAGTGTATGCTTTGGTCTTTATTCAATGTATGAAGCAACTAAACTCTACCTGATAACTTTGAAGGATGAGGTAAAGAGTAGTATCATACAAGAGTATTCAAAGAACCTAGGCAAAGAAGTTGCTAGTCTTGATGTATCAATACTTACAGAACTGGTTCTAAAAGACACTCTTGGTTTATCTGATGAGCAAATACTCTCAAGGGCTTATGTTGATTATATAAGGTATGAGAAAGAAGGCTTACAGACTGTCAAGAAAGGTATCAGAGACTTATTGTTCATACTGAACCCTGTTACAGTTGATGAGGTTATAAAAGTCTCTGAAGCAGGTCTCGTTATGCCTCAAAAATCAACGGATTTCTACCCAAAGATAGAAAGTGGGCTTTCACTATACCTGTTCCGAGAGCAACAGTTCTAATTAATTGCTCTAAAAAAATACTTTAGGAGAAATACCATGTGGTTAGAGATTGCCATAGCTTCTTTTATATCTGCACTCTTAACATCAGGAATATTCTTGATACTAGATAGATTGAGGATAATAAAAGCGAAAGAAAGAGCGGAAGCCATAATAAACAGTGCAGTAGAAGAGAAAGAAAATCTTATAAATCTTGCATACAAGGAAGCAGAGGAACTTAAGAATAAATTCCTTTCCTCTGCAAAGGAAGAAATAAACTCATACAGAAACGATGTAGAGAAAGACCTCAGAAATATTCGTAGAGACCTACAGATGCTTGAAAAAAGACTCTCTAGTAAAGAGGAACTACTAGAACGAAAGGAAGTATATCTTCAGAGAAGAGAAAAAGAAATATCTATAAAAGAAAAAGAAATCAAAGATCTAGAGTCTCAAGTTCTATCACTAAAAGAAAAGATAAATCAGGATCTTCAAAGAATAGCATCAATGACAGAAGAAGAGGCTAGAAATCTACTTTTGGAAAGCATAAAGAAAGAAGTTGAAATATCTTCACTTGAAGTTGTCAGCAAGATAGAGAATGAATACAAACAGATAGCAAACGAGAAAGCAAGAAAGATATTGATTGACGCAATCCAGAGAATAGCTCTGGATGTTGTGAATGACAATGTTGTCTCAACTGTTAATCTCCCAAACGACGATATGAAAGGTAGGATAATAGGCAGAGAGGGAAGGAATATAAGAGCGTTTGAGATGATCACGGGTGTTGATGTTATAATTGACGATACTCCGAATGTGGTAGTTCTCTCAAGTTTTGACCCCTTAAGAAGAGAAATCGCCGCTAGAACACTTAACAAACTCTTGGAAGATGGAAGAATACATCCTACAACAATAGAAGAGGTTTTTGAGAGAGTTACCAAAGACTTTGAGAATGAATTATACAAGATTGGTGAAGAAACTTACTTAAAGTTAGGCATTCAACCTATGTCAAACGATGAATACAGGTATGTAGGGAAGATGAAGTTTAAGCATAGTTATTCACAGAATGTTCTTCACCACTCTATTGAAGTTGCTATAATAGCCGAGAGAATAGCAGAGGAGCTAGGTTTAGACAGTTTAACAATAAATAATGCAAAGAAATCTGGGCTACTACACGACATTGGGAAGGTATATGAAAACGCAGAAGGAGGACATGCTATTGTAGGTGCTAACCTAGCGAAGTCTTGGGGCTATTCTGATAGAATAGTAAATGCTATTGCTTCACATCACGGCGAAGTTGAACCATTATACATAGAGGCTAGTATATTAGCAGTAGCAGACGCTATATCAGCCGCAAGACCAGGTGCTAGGAAAGAAAACATTGAGAACTATATAAAGAGACTTGAGAACCTAGAAAGAATAGCAACATCAATGCCAAATGTAGAGAAAGCTTATGCTATACAGGCAGGTAGAGAGTTAAGAGTATTCGTTGATAGCGAAAAAGTATCAGACGAGGAAGCAAAACTGATGGCTAAAAATATCGCTAAGAGAATTTATGAAGAAATATCATTCCCAGGACAGATAAAAGTGACTCTAATTAGAGAAACACGCATAGTTGAAACTGTAAGATAAAAACCACTATGCGCTTCCAAAATATACTAGAAAACCTACTACGCAAGGAACTTAACTTGTAATGTTGAAGATTTCGTATTAAAAATTCTATCAACTAGAGGCAAGATATGACCGAGAAAGATAAGATAAAAACGATATCAAAGATCATCAAGAAGAATAATACTATAACATTAACTACAAAGGACAGCAAGTGTAATGTTTGGTCAACAAAAGTTTTTTATGGTGAAGATGGTGGAGATATATATGTAATTCTTGAGAAAGACGGTCACGCATACAAGAACATTCTAGAAAACAAAGATATCTTCTTCGTAATTGAAAAGAACGAACCAACCGAGTTTATTCAAGGATTTGCTGAAGCGGAAATAATAGGAGATTCTGATAAAACTCCAGAAAGGTCAATAGTAACAAGGAAAAACTTTCCGATCGTCCCGTTCCTTAGATCCAACCCGAACACAGTGGTCGTAAAGTTGAAATTAAAGAAATTGTATGTAAGCTACTTTACTGAGGGATGGATACCCAGATTTGAAGTTAATTTTGATAACTACACTAGAGAACAACTTGCCAGAGAAATGTCAAACGAACCAAGGATAAAGTATTATATTCAGGCAACCAGACCTTGGTCACTAGTTGCGACGATAGGTGCTGTTATAATAGGAACTTTACTAGCACCACTAGTTGATATTCTAAAATTTGCTTTGACACTGTTTGGTGCGATAACAGTTCATCTCGGTGTTAATGCAATATCGGATTACTTTGACCACAGAAGAGGAGCAGACACTTGGAAAACGCTAGGTTCTAGTAGAGTGCTTGTAGAAAACATACTAAAGCCTAGCGAAGTCTTAACATTAGGAACAATTCTGATATTAGTCTCTATCGGCATAGCGGCAATTATATGGTATTTGATAGGCTTCAATATGATATTTTTGTATCTTGTTATACTTGGTGGTGTCTTAGGACTTTTCTACACATTTATAGGTTTTGGTTTTAAGTATGTAGGACTTGGTGATCTGGCAGTATTTCTTGCTTGGACAGGAATTGCCTTTGGCTCTTACTTTGTTCAAACTACTATTCTGAATTGGAATGTTTTAATATCATTCTTACCAATATCTCTACTCGTCGTTGCTATACTTCACGGAAATAATATGAGAGACATCCAAGATGATATAAACTCTGGATACAGAACATTTGCAGGAATACTAGGTCCTGAACTATCAAAGTATTACTACGCTTTTCTAGTAATTTCTGCTTATGTGTCATTGGTAGTTGCAGTAATATTAGGATTACTACCTATATGGACTCTAATATCACTATTATCCATAACTCACGCTATAAATAACATAAAGTGGGCTTTCAAGGATAACTACATTCAAAAAGGGATGCTTGACCTACTGACTGCTAACCTCGTCAGGATAAATTCCATACTCATAATAGTTGGCATCATAATACATAAAATAACATAAATTTTACTGAAGTTCAGTCAAGAGTTTGGTATTTTTTGTTGAAGAGCATTCTGTATAAATCGTTCTCATAACTTACCCAGGTAACTCTCAATCCCCTCGTAGAAAGTCTTTGACAAAGTGATCTATAGTTCTTCTATCTGTCATATATTTTTCATTCTGTCTTTATTTTACGATATAGGAGGATGTTTTTATTAAGTTATTACCAAACTCATCTACAAACTCCAGAATCTTATAGTTGAATAATACCCAACCAAACCTAGAAAATTCCTACAGAAGAGGGCTAAATATGGATTGGATAGCATCTGCTTTTGATTATCTATCAAGAGGCGGAATAGTTATGGTTTTCATACTGATCGCCTCCATAATCGGTGTCTCTATATCAATAGAAAGATATTTCTTCCTAACAAATCTAAGAAGATCAACAAAAAAACTCTTTAGTATAGCTAAGGAGAAAATAGAAAAAGGTAATGTCAGAGACATACTTGCAATATGCGACACTGAAAAGACAGTATCTTCAAACATTCTGAGAACTGCTATTGATGTTTATCTAAAAGGTTTGAGCAAAGAGGAAATTGAGAGGTCTATACAGGACATCGCTAAGATAGAGATGCCAATAGTGAACAGATACCTATACCTTCTTGGAACGATGGTTACAGTTTCACCTATGCTTGGACTACTCGGAACTGTTTTAGGAATGATAAAAGCAACTTCTGTTCTAGCAGAGAAAGGGCTTGCATCACCATCAGAACTTTTGACTGGTATAGCAGAAGCGCTCATAACAACTGCAGCAGGACTCATAGTCGCTATTCCACTACTGATACTCTATAACTATCTAGCAAACAAGTCTCAAGAGATAATTGAGGAGATAGAAGCTAATGTAACCGAAATACTACTTCTTATGTCATCATCCAAGAGTATATGGTGAAGAATGACCATAAGAAACTACATTAAGTTAGCAATAATAATATCAGGATTGTCTTTTGTAATAATACTCGTAATCCTTTACTTCCTAGTTGTGTTCCTGAGTCAAAACTTGAATACCGTAGGATTTCAGACCTTCCTAATTTTCTTCGGAATACCAATGTTTTTATTGTCTCTAGGAGCAGGAATTTTCCTATCAATCACCTATTTTTTAAGATACAGGAACTTTCTAAAGATATATCAGGAAGAGTATAAATCACTGGTTTCAAAAATATATAGTGACCAAGATACAAGAAAATCATCATTCATTGAAAACTTATTCAAAGGCATCCACAAAGACGATACAGGTATATACCATATATTACCTTTTGAAGATGAGTTTGGAGACATAGGAAAAACTATAAACATAATACTAACTAATGTTTATGAACAAGACATTGAGAAGAGTAGGCTACTATCCTATCAGAAGGAAGTTATAAACAGATTACTAGATTTTGCAAACACACCTATAATGATACTTAGAAAGATACATCACAAAAAGTCTACGATAATAGTCAGCAATATTAACTCTTTGTTTCTAAAGGCGATAAAAGCCGAGAATGTTGTAAGACTTGCAAGCAGATTAGTTGAAAGACTTAAAGTAAGTCATTACTCAGAAAAGTATCTATATGATTTAGTTTTCGATATAGTCAGAGCCGAAAGTATTGAAGAAATTAAGGAAATATTCATCGGACAAGAGATAGGTATTGAGGAGTTTCTTGTAGATATTGACTGGTTTTTTCATCCAATTGATAAGAGAAGTTCGGACATAATATCAATTATAAAGGATCTTATAAAAGGTAGCGATCTTACAGAGACTGATAAAAATGCAACACTTGAGATACTAAACTACAAGGAGTATAGAAAGAACTACGAACTTCCTGATGTTGTAAGTGGGGTAGAGGGATTTATAGGACCTGTAGTTCCGGACGACGAGGATACATTCATAAAAAAGAAGAACGAAGAGTTTTACAGAGAAGGGCTAAAAATAAAAGACTTCAAATTCTACATAGCCAAAGATACAACTAAAACCTCATCAAAAGATGTTCCGTTTAGTAGTGATATAACTATATTCCCGGCTACAAGTAAGCATTTTTCCCCTGAAAAGATGTTAATAATTTGCTTTGATAGGATAAGTTTCTAATTAATATTGTCTGACCCCCATATTCTGGATCATCTGTATGAAATTCGTATCCTTTGCTTTCTCTATTAACTCACCTAGAGTTATTCTACTAAGATATTCCCTTATATTCTTACCTAGTTCAGACCATATATGTGCAACTACACAATCCTCCACAATAGGACATTTTCTTTTGGATGAAGGAGCAAGACACCACGCAAGGCTTATCTTACTATCTGCTGTTTCAACTATTTCAAGTAGTGATATTTGTTCAAAATTGTCTCTCAATATATAACCTCCATTCACCCCTCTGATACTCTTAACTATACCCGCCTTCCTGAATCTAATAAAAATTTGCTCTATATACCTTAGTGGTATGTTTTGGTTTACTGATACCTCATTAAGAGAAATAGGCCATTTGTCCTTGTTAACACCTATATATATTATGGCTCTGAGACCATATAATACCCTAGTTGATACCCTTATCATAATTTCCTCCTAAACTATAAGAATTTTAACATAAATATAGTGTATAGTCAATAAAACTCAATGTAAAACATGGTAGGCTAGAACTCACAACTAGGTGTCAATTTCCATCTTAATGAGTAAATCTCCTTCTTAACGGACACTTAAGTGTTATGATATGAAGCGAAATTCTGTGATTAACGAATTAGAGATAAAGAGAATGCGTAAGTAAAAATCTGGAACCTTACCTTTCACCTAATAGAAATTAGAATCTACTCTAGCCACGGTCGTAAAGTAGAAATTAATTTGATAATCTCTTATAATGTTGATAGGAATTGGTGAGAAGTATGAAATTCTTCATAGAGACATATGGTTGTCAGATGAATCTTTCCGACTCATTTGAGGTTAAGAAGATACTTAAGGATGCTGGACTTGTTGAAGCAGATAAGGAAGAGGATGCTGATGTTGTTGTAATAAACACCTGTAGTGTGAGAAACACAGCAGAAGAAAGAGTTTTAGGCAGGCTTGGATATCTCAAAGGATTAAAGTCAAAAAAACCTGATTTGAAAATATATATAACTGGATGCATGGCTCAAAGCTGGGGTAAGAAGCTGTTTGAGTTTGCTCCACATATAGATGGTGTCTTTGGAACATACAACCGTAGTAAAATGATAAGTCATATCTTAAGTAGGGATAGTTATGTAGTAGATGTAAGAATGGACAGATATGAGTTTCTTCCTGCTACAGTTGATTATCAGTATCCTTTCAAAGCATTTGTCACCGTGATACACGGATGTAATCACTCTTGTACTTACTGTATTGTTCCCAAAACTAGAGGGAAGGAAGTCAGCAGACCCCTGAATGAGATAATTGAGGATATAAAGAGGTTAGTTGATGAAGGTGTTGTAGAAGTAATGCTACTTGGACAAAACATAAATTCCTATGGAAGAGACATTGGAACAAGTTTTAAAGAGCTTCTTACTGAGGTCAATAAGATTGAAGGTATAAAGAGAATAAGATTTCTTACCTCACATCCTATTAACTTCAAAGAAGACCTGATTGATAGGATCTCTGAACTTGAGAAAGTTTGTAGATACTTTCATCTACCTGTCCAAAGTGGTTCTAACAGAATACTGAAACTTATGAAGCGAGGATATACTTATGAGTATTACGTTAGGATGATAGAATATATAAGAAATAGGATGCCTGACGCCTCTATATCTACTGACATAATTGTAGGTTTTCCCTCCGAGACAGAAGAAGACTTTGAAATGACCCTGAAACTAGTAGAAGAAGTTAGGTTTGATTTCTCGTATATGTTTATATTCAATCCGAAGGTTGGGACACCTGCTGCAACAATGCCGGATCAAGTCCCAGAAGAGGTTAAGGTTGAAAGGATCCAAAGACTGATAGAACTACAACACAAAATAAGTAGAGATAGTAATTTAATGGATGTTGGTAAGGAGTTTGAAGTTTTGGTTGAGGAAAGAGGTAAGTATGAAGGGCAGCTACTTGGCAGAACAGCTTACAACAAGATGGTCGCTTTTGAAGGAGATACTACCTTAATAGGCAAGTTCGTTAATGTTAGAGTTGATGACTTATCTGGCAACACTTTAATAGGCTCACTTGTTAGGAATGAAGTTGGTATTACTCAATAAAGTTTGAATATAATTAACGGAGTATGAACAGGACACTTGCGATAATAAAACCAGACGTTGTTGAGAAGAAGAAGGTTGGAGAAGTTATATCAATACTAGAAAGACATTTTGAGATAGTTGATATGATAATGGTCAGGTTAAGTAAAGAGAAAGCAGTCGAATTCTACAAAGAACATATTGGTAAAGAATTTTTTGATAGGCTTGTTAGATTTATGACATCGGGTCCTATAGTAGCACTAGTAGTTGAAGGTGAAAATGCAGTAACAAGGCTAAGAGAATTAGTAGGTGATACAGATCCTAAAAAATCAAAGCCGGGGACAATAAGAAACACATATGGAGAGGAACTACCTAGAAATGCTATACACGCATCCGACTCAGAAGTATCAGCAATCCGTGAGATAAACTTTTTCTTTCCATCTAGATAACTCTACTCTCTTTCTTCTTTTCTTCAACAACTTGTTCTAGAAGAGTTGAATCTCCCTTTGAACCAAAGACAAGTAGAAGAATTTTAAGGTCATCTTCGCTTATTATTGATTTCTTCAATCTATCCTTGATTTCTTTTTCTCTCTCCCTTTCAATTTCAGCCTTAATATTCTCTTCTTTTATCCTTTCTGAAATATTTTTGTTATTCTCTCTGTAGGTTCTATTGTTTATGTAGTATTCATTTGGTGGGCCACCAACTCCATCCACTCTAACATACTCACTCATAAAACCCTCCTTGGTTCTCCTTACAGATTTTCGGATTTCAACTACTCTTAATTGACTTCAATCACATTCACTACATTACCATGTTTATCTCTGATAGTTTTAGGGTTCAAAGGATCAGGGACTATCTCATCATCAACTATGAATTGATAGTAGTATGTTCCTTTAGGAAGGTATAGCCTTATCTTCCATAAACCTCCAGATTCTCTCTTCATCTCAAGTTCATAAGGGTTCCAATTATTAAAATTTCCAGACATCACAACTTTTTTAGCATCCAAATTTTTGTATCTGAATTCATAATAACCATTACCTAGATACTTTGGATTTTTTCTAAAAATCTCAAGATCATTTTTAAGTTCAAAAACAGAGAAAAAACCACCTATACCATCAGGTTCTCTATTTAGATTAAGTGGATCAGTAAAAATAATACCATCAACTACGATCTTATACCTATACTTACCTTTTTTGAGTTCTTTCTCGTAAAGGTAATACCACATTCTTGATCTCTCGTCGTAGTTCATATTAACAGGTTTCCATCCCTCACTTTCAAGGAGTAGCTTCACAAATTTTGCTTGATTCGTTACTATGAAGAGGATCGCATCTTCACTTACAACCGGTGATGAGGTTATATTGGTATTTTCAAGAAGAGATTGTGTTTGAGGAAACAGAAAACTTTGTAAAAAGAAAGTAAATATTATTGTAAATACAACTATAGAACTCATATAACGAATTTAAAGATGAAAAAACAATATTTTCAAGTTTGAAAGGAAGAATATCATTTTTGAACCAGAGATATTATCCTGATACACTTCCACAAACTTACCAGTTGTGAATTTAGGGCTCTATTGACACCTTTCCCTTTTCTTGATAAAACATTTTCCTTGATATTATAATCTCAACTCAGACTCAAGCAAGTATTAATCTACAATAAAGATTAAAAAGTCCATCTGGAGGTATTCTATGAAAGCAAAAGAATTGATCAAAAATTTTGATAGACCTTCGGAAATAGTAGGTTTCAAGATAGGAGATAGTTATATAGACCTTCTGTCCGAAATAGACTACACAGATTCTTTATATCCTATATATCAAAGCATGGATGAATACTATGAGTTTGTTAGACATACTGCTGCGCATACTATGGCACAGGCTATCCAGAGAATATATGGAATTAAGAATGTTAAACTCGCCATAGGACCTACGATTGAAAATGGATTTTACTACGATATTGACCTAGATAGACCAATCTCTGAAGATGACCTTCCGAGGATAGAGGAAGAGATGAAAAGAATAATAAAAGATGACCTACCTTTAGAAAAACTAATTATTACAAAAGAAGAAGCATTAAAAATTTTCAAAGAACTCAATCAAGACTACAAGATAGAACTTATAAACGAAATAGATGAACCAACAGTTTCAATTTACAAGCAAGGTGAATTCGTTGATCTTTGTAGAGGACCTCATGTAGAGAGAACAGGTATGATACCCTTGGATGCTTTCAAACTTGTTAGTGTTGCAGGTGCTTACTGGAGAGGGGATGAAAGAAACAAAATGCTTCAGAGAGTCTATGGTGTATTATTTAGAACAAAGGAAGAACTTGATAGATATATTTGGCAAGTTGAAGAAGCAAAGAAACGAGATCATAGAAAACTCGGCAGAGAATTGAAAATGTTTCTATTTTCCGATGAATCACCCGCTATACCTTTCTGGTTACCAAACGGAATGTTTATTAAAAACACCCTTGTCTCTTATATGAGAGAACTGTTGTATGAAAACGGGTATGTTGAGATCCAGACACCTATGATTATGCGAAAAGAACTTTGGGAGAGGTCAGGACATTGGCATAACTACCGAGAAAATATGTATGTTTCTTTCGCTGGTGATGAAGAAATAAAAGGAGAACCAAACTGGGCCGTCAAACCTATGAGTTGCCCTGGTAGTATAGTGGTTTTCAAATCTGAAATTAGATCCTACAAGGACCTTCCTATCAGGTTGCTTGAGTTTGGGAATGTTCATAGATACGAGAGAGCAGGAGTGCTACACGGTCTTCTGAGGGTAAGAGGTTTTACTCAAGACGACGCTCATATATTCCTAACGCCTGAACAGATAAAGGAAGAAACGATAAAAGTTATAAGACTTGTTGATACTGTATACAAAAAGTTTGACTTTGACTACAAGGTTGAATTATCAACCAAACCTGAAAAATATATAGGAACAGATGAAATGTGGGAAGTTGCTACTAATGGTTTGAAGGATGCACTTGATGATATTGGAATAAACTATGAGATACGAGAGGGAGAAGGTGCTTTTTATGGACCAAAGATAGATTTTCACCTGAAGGATGCTATCGGTAGAACGCATCAATGTGGAACTATACAGTTAGATATGGCTTTGCCTGAAAGATTTGATGTAAATTATATCGGTGAGGATGGTAAGCAACATAGGGTTGTGATGATACACAGAGCGATATATGGTAGTCTTGAGAGATTCATTGGAATACTGATTGAGCATTATGGCGGTAAGTTTCCACTATGGTTGTCACCAGTCCAGGTCATAATATTACCTGTTTCAGAAAAATTTATTGACTATGCAGAGAGAGTTGAAAGTATCCTAAAAACTAACAAACTTAGAGTAAATATTGACAGAGACAACGAGAAACTAAACTTCAAGATAAGAAGAGCACAGTTAGAAAAAATACCTTACATGCTGATAGTCGGTCAGAAGGAGAAAGAAACACAAACAATCTCAGTAAGGTCAAGAGACAAGGGTGATATGGGGGTTATGAACATTGAAGGCTTTATCAGCATGGTTAGTCAAGAGTTATAGAGACTACCAACAAAACAGATGTGTCTCTTTAGTAGCATAACCGAATTAAAGACTACATTTATTAATAGAAAAGTCATAAATTTGATGTATCTAAACCAAGTTCCAACTTTTGTATTATTCATTACTAGTAGGCAGAGCACTGATTGATTAAGCAGCAGAACATAAATCAAGCCAAATTAAAATTTATCTAGACTTACCTAACTTCAGAATTTATAATTGACTTATATTGATACAGTGTTATTGCAAACACACGATAACATCTACCTAGTTGAACAAAACCTATCAACACACTTTGTCTAAATTAACTTTAAAGAACACATTGGTCTTGGTTAAAATTTTGACAAAGGTATGCTAGATGTTGCGATAGGTATTCTAGGTGGTGGGCAACTTGCGAAGATGACTGCACAAGAAGCGAGGAAAATGGGTATAAGAGTTTATGTTCTTGACCCTACTCCTTACTCACCTTCCGAAATGGTAGCAGAGCAGATTGTAGGAGATTTTAGAAATGCTGAAGACATAAGAAGACTTGCCGAAGTATCCGATGTTATAACCTACGATATTGAGAGCGTTGAAACTTCAGTATTGTACAACTACAGAGACAAAGTTTTCCCATCACCAGAAATACTTGATATAATACAAGACAAGTATAAGCAGAAGGAGTTTCTAAAGAAGAACAACATTCCAACACCAGATTTCTATCTAATTGAAGATATAAATTCCTTAAGTGCTTTCCCTTCTGTACAGAAGGCAAGAAGAGGAGGATATGACGGTAGAGGTGTCTTCGTAATAAGAAGTAAGGATGATATTCCCAACGCTATAAAATCCCCATTCTATATTGAAGAGTTTATTGAGATAGACAAAGAACTTGCTGTAATGGTTGCTAGAAATAGAAATGGTGAAACCAAAGTCTTTCCTGTCGTTGAAATGGTCTTTAACCCAAAAGGTAATATTCTTGACTTCCTATTAGCACCTGCTAGAGTATCCGAGAAGGTTGAGAAAACGATAAAGGAGATAGCGATTGAAACTATAATTGCGTTTAACGGAGTTGGGATATTTGGTATAGAATTTTTCTTGTCAAAGGATGGTAGAATTTTAGTTAATGAAATAGCACCACGACCTCACAACTCTGGTCATTATACAATTGAAGCCTGTGCTACAAGTCAGTTTGAACAGCATGTAAGGGCTGTATTAGGGCTTCCTTTGGGTAGCACTGAACTTCTTACACCTGCTGTTATGATAAATTTGCTTGGTGAGAAAGATTACTATGGAAAACCTATCTATGAAGGAATAGAGGAAGTTTTGAAGATTGAAGGAGTATACGTCCATATATATGGCAAATACGAAACATTCCCCTTTAGAAAGATGGGACATATTACTATAATAGACAAAAACATTGATAGTCTTCTTGACAAGGCTAGGTATGTTAAAGATATAGTTAGAGTAAGGGGTGTTAGGTATGAAGGTAGGAATAATAATGGGTAGTGATTCTGACTTGAAGGTAATGAGTGAGGCTGCGAAGGTGCTTGAAGAGTTTGGCGTTGAGTATGAAATAAGAGTAGTATCTGCGCATAGGACGCCGAAAAAGATGTATGAATACGCTTCTACTGCTGAGGAGAGGGGGATTGAGGTTATAATTGCTGGTGCTGGAGGTTCAGCACATCTACCAGGTATGACAGCTTCAATCACAACTGTTCCTGTAATTGGAGTTCCAGTGCGAACAGAGAATTTGAACGGTCTTGACTCGCTTCTTTCAATTGTTCAGATGCCCGCTGGAATACCTGTTGCTACCGTTGCGATAAATAACGCAAGAAACGCAGGTATCCTAGCAGTCCAGATATTATCCATCAAGTATCCAGAACTTAAGGAAAAGCTAAAAGAATTCAGGAATAAGATGGAGAATGATGTAAATTCAAAAGACAACAAATTACAATCAACAGGATATGCTAGGTATTTTCAAGAATAGCAACAACTTCTATGTGGTGTGTCTGTGGAAACATATCAAAAGGTATAACTTTGGTTATCCTGTATCCCGCTTCATACAGTATCTTCACGTCTCTAACTTGTGTTTCGTAATTACAAGAAGAGTAGATAACCATTTTCGGATTACTCCTTAGTAGACAGTTTTGGTTTATAAACCTAACTACATTCTCTTCAATACCTACCCTTGATGGATTGACGATAACTATTTCTGGTATATCTAAACTTGGTAATATCTTTCCAACATCGCTTTGTATCACCTTAACATTCCTTACTCCGTTAGTCTGAATGTTGAACATGGCGTCATCCACTGAAGTTTTACTTATCTCAACACCTAAAACCTCTCCAAAGATGTTGCTCACGAATAGTGATATCAGTCCAACACCACAATACAAATCCAAACACTTACTTTTATCGTATTTTGAATTCAGAATCACTTCTCTTATCACCTTCAACCACAGAGGTATGACATAACTATTCACTTGGAAGAAGCTCTCTCTTGAAATCCTAAATGTATAAGTAATACCATCCACATTTATCTCTTCACTAATACTTCTATCTTCAAAGTGATCTGTCTGTATCTGATTAACGACAACATCACCAGCAAGGTTGCTTCTTACTCTAAAGACATGTTGAGGAAAGTTTTCTTGTTCTTTCACTTTTTTGAGCGCGTAGTTTATACCTTCAGATGCAATCTTACATTCGTCAATATCTATCACGATATTTGTATCCCTCTTGAGAAAACCTATCTTTCTCTTTTTCGGATTCACTCTAAACATTACGCTATTCCTGTAATGAAACTCACTAGGTGATGGAATTACTGGTTCTATGAAACTTTCATCAAAATTTGGTAGTCTTGAAAATTCTTCAATGAGTAGTTTTCTTTTATAGTTAAGTTGCTCGTTATATGGAAGCATTTGAAGATCACACCCCCCACACTCTCCAAAGAATTTGCAATATGCTTCCTGCCTAATAGGTGATGGTTGTAATATTTCTACGATCTCCCCATATCTCAAATTTGGTTTAACAATCTTGAGTTTTACCTTTTCGTTTGGTATTGCGTATCTTGTGAATACTTCTTCTCCCTCTTGTGTTATACCTACGCATAGTCCTTCTTTAAGGATTTCTTTGATTTCTGCTACTACTTCCTTATACTGGGTATTCATAACAGTGTGTTAATTTTGAATGAGATACTATGATGAGTATAAATTTTGATGTAAAAGTTTAGAGTATGAGGGGCTTGGACTTACTACATAAAATGTTATAAATGAAGTTTATATACTCCATCTAAATTTACAGTAGATTTTAAGACTTTTACTGTGTAAAAATTTGTTGAATATGAATGTAGATATACGATGAAAGCCTAATCCTTAACGAATTTCTATTTGACTGACTTATCTATCGTTCCTAATGAACTATCATCGCAGAATAGGCTAGTTTATAAATCTTAAGGATATTACTGCTCTTAAAAACCTACTGGGCGTTTTATGCATAAACCAACTTATCTAAAACTCTATACTGTATTGCTTCTGCGACATGATTATCTTTGATGTCTTCACTACCATCAATATCAGCAATAGTTCTTGCAATCTTAAGTATCTTGTGGTATGACCTCATACTGATCTTGAATTTTGACATAACGAGTTCCAGAAGTTTTTTTGACGAGTCTGATACTTTACATACCTCATCAATGTAAGTCGGAGGGATTTTTGAATTTGTCGTTATGTTTAAGTTGAGAGTGCTAAATCTCTTTTTCTGTATTTCTATTGCTTTTAGAACTCTCTCACGGTAGTATTCAGAGTTGTAGTTACTATTGCTCTTGTCTGATATCTCGTTAAACTTTACTCTTGGAACTTCTATGTGCATATCAATTCTGTCTATGAATGGAGTGCTTATTTTGTTGAGTATTCTTAAGATGTCTGAAGATGAATATACGCTGTCAGTGTTATCCTTTGCTATATTCATCGCACCTACAAACACAAAGTTTGCTGGAAAGACTACACTTCCTTCTGCTCTAGATATTGTGATGAAACCCTCTTCAAGAGGTTGTCTCATAACTTGGAGAACGTTTGACTTAAACTCTTGCAGTTCATCAAAGAACAGGACACCATTATGTGCTAAACTTACTTCACCCGGCTTTGGAATTCTTCCACCTCCGATTATTGAGACATCAGATGCGGTATGGTGCGGAGACCTGAATGGTCTCTCATTCACAATCCCTTCTTCACCTAGAAGCCCTGCTATGCTATACACCTTCGTAGTTTCAATAACTTCCTTCATACTCATCTCTGGCATAATTGTTGGTATCCTTCTTGCTAACATCGTTTTACCACCACCAGGTCCCCCAAGCATAAGTATGTTATGACCACCAGAAACCGCAATCTCAATCGCCCTTTTTGCGGCGTATTGTCCCTTAACATCAGAAAAATCCACTTCAAAGTGCCCATTCTTCTTAAAACCATCATCCCCCTTCACCGGAACTATCGTGTAGTTCCCACTTAAAAATTCAACAACCTCTTTCAAATTCCTAATAGGAAAGATGTTAAGAAAGTCACCAACAACACTACATTCATTTCTGTTAGCCTCTGGAACAAATACATTTTTAAAACCATTTTCAATGGCAAAGAGTAAAACTGGCAAAACACCTTTAGTGTGCTTAACTTCACCATCCAACGCTAATTCACCAACGAAAAGTGTGTTGTTTATGTCTATCAGCCCTATATCGTTGATTTGCTCGGATCCTATGAGTATTCCAACTGCTATTGAAAGGTCAAGTATGGAACCTTCCTTTCTTACATACGCAGGTGCAAGGTTTATTAGTATCCTTTTCATTGGGAAAGAAAAACCACTATTTATTATAGCACTCCTCACCCTCTCCTTCGACTCTTTTACAGTAGCATCAGGAAGGCCAACTATGTCAAAACTAGGAACTTTTGTCTCAATACCAACCTCAACTTCAACCAAAGATACATTTAGCCCAACAAGAGACGCAGAATAAACTCTATTAACCATACAAACCTCCTAGACACAATAACTATTAAACAAGATAAGATACATTCTTATTACAACATAAATTTCATCACTACATCTTAAACTGGTTTAAGACATTAATGACTTGTGAAATACTGTCTTTTTTAGATAATCCCTTCAAAAGGGATAATCAATTTGACTGCAATATGATAGAAAGTCTGGAACTTCTAGAAAGAGATTAAATAATAGTATTATTCATCCTAATTGCTTGTTTATAGTTTGCTAGCACAAAAGGTATTGGTTCCTTACAAACACTGCTTTTTGGATTTTGATATGAATACACTAACGAATTAGGTTCATTTTTTGGTAATGTTCGTTAATTTATCAAACTTCAAATAGTTGAAGTTTTTAGCAATGATTTAATAGGATATCTGGTAATTCTTTCAGAGATGGTATTATATAGTCAGGGGTATATTTTTCAAGTTCTTCCTTTTTCATCTTACCTGTTGTTACAATTATGGATGGGATGCCATTCTCTTTTGCTGCTATTATATCTCTATGCGAATCTCCGACTATGAAAACTTTTTCAAATGATATCTTATAGTATTCGGATGCTCTATTAAGTGCTATCGGAACTAATTTTGCTCTTTCCTTCTTCTCGTCTCCGAACGAACCTACAGGGAAGAACTTATCAAGACCAAATGGTGATAATTTCATATACGCAACTTCTCTTATGTTTCCAGTTAGAAGACAGTTATAGTAGTTGTTGTAGGTCCATTCAGAGGTTTCGTATGCGAAGGGCAGTATAGTGATTGATTGGGGAGAATTGCGAATTATTTCTCTAAATAAGTAGGTGATTCTCTCAAAAACTTGATACATTTTTCTAACCGAGTCCCTACCGCTAAAACCGTTTTCTTCAATAACTTTATGTATTATCTCAATATCGGTCGTTCCTATCCAATCAATTGACTCAATTGATACTTCCTTTCCCAAAACCTCACATAGTGCCTTCTGATAAATCCAGCGTCCTGTTTTATCAAGCCTTACTAATGTGCCATCAATATCGTAAAGTATAAGGTATGGTTTTTTATAGGACATACTTTGCTAGATCTTCGTTTGCTACGATGTTTGACAACTTATTATTTACTGTTTTTACATCAATAACAACGGTTTTTTCTTTTAGGTCTGGGGCTTCAAATAGTATATCTTCTAGCAATTTTTCCATTATGGTGTATAATCTGCGGGCTCCAATGTTCTCAAGTTTTTGATTTGCTTCGTAAGCTAGTTCTGCTATCCTATCAATAGCACTATCATCAAACATAATTTCTACTCCTTCTGTTTGGAGGAGGAGTTTATATTGCTTGACTAACGCATTTTTAGGCTCTACCAATATTCTTTTTAAGTCGTCTTTTGATAGAGGTTGAAGTTCAACTCTGACTGGGAACCTACCCTGAAGTTCAGGTATAAGTTCAGATGGTTTTGTTTTTGAAAATGCTCCTGCTGCAATGAAAAGAATATGATCTGTCTTTATAGGCCCATACTTGGTATTGACAGTTGAACCTTCAACTATGGGAAGAAGATCTCTCTGAACCCCTTCTCTTGATACACTTGGACCTATTGTTTCTCCCTTGGTGATCAGTTTGTCAATTTCATCAATAAATATAATACCTTCTTCTTCTGCTCTTCTCTTAGCTTCCTCTGCTATGTCAGATGGATTTAAAGACTTTTCAGACTCAATTGATGAAAGTATTACTTTTGCATCTCTTACCTTAACCTTTTTCTTCCTTTTCTTGTCCTTAGTTCCGAAGAGCATCTCAAACGGATTTTGCATTTCAATCAATGAGCCGAAGTTTCCTGTTTCTATCATCTCCTCAAGTGTCATAACATTATCAGTTTTAGGCAATTCCTCAAGTTCTATCTCAATCACAATATCGTCGTATATACCTTTCTTTATCTGATCTACAACTTCAGATTTGTCAAGTTCAATAAGATTAGGATTTGCTTTCACTAGATACTTGTATATCATCTCAATAGTTTTTTTACCATACTTATCCATATTCTTTGAAATCATCTCTTTCTTAACTATAGCATAGGAAATATTCATCAGATCTCTAACCATTGACTCAACATTCCTTCCTATATATCCTATTTCAGTGAATTTGGTTGCTTCAACTTTTACGAATGGAGCGTTTATTATGAGTGCCATTCGTCTTGCAATCTCGGTCTTACCAACACCAGTTGGGCCTATCATCAGTATATTCTTCGGTATAATGTCCTCCTTAACACCTTCTGGAAGGCTTTTTCTCCTATTCCTGTTTCTCAAAGCAATAGCAACTGCTTTCTTCGCTTCATATTGACCGATAATGTATTTACTCAATTCTTCAACTAATTCTCTGGGTGTTAGCCCTAATCTGTCCATTACTGATCTCCTTCTTCAAAATCATCTTGGGAATTAAACACCTCACTAAACGATTCTTTATCGTCATCAAAAGAAAACTTGACGGAGTATTTATATGAAAATTGTGATATCTTTTTGAGAGAGAATCCATCTATAGTTATGTCTGGTATAATCTCAAGAATCTCCATAATTATATCTCTATCTTTAGAGCAAGTACCTTCAAAATACCAATAAGGATATTCATAAGATATGAAGTCTGGAGCAAAAGATGATACAACAAGATCACGGATCGCCAAGACTCTAGAATTGTCCATCATCTTACCTCAAATCAATTATAAAATTCATCAAACTTTAAATTCAAAAAGAATGTCATTTAAAATATACCTATAAATGGGCCCGTAGCTCAGCTGGGAGAGCGCTACAATGGCATTGTAGAGGTCGTGGGTTCAAGTCCCATCGGGTCCAAATTATAGTTCAAACTTTTTTTCTGTTTCTTTCATCATTTGAGGTATTGAGGGGCCTGAGTTGTAAGCATCTTCAAGTATCTTATCAACATCCTTCTTCTGACCTGCAGTTATTATAACTTCTCCTTTGAGTATAACTCCAGGTTTTACTTCAAGTTGAGGTGTGATTATATTCCCTAGAACCCTTCCAGTTTCTGTCAGTTTGACAGACTCCTGAGATTCTATTCCTCCTATTACAACGCCAGAGACTACAACACTCTTAGCTCTCAATACATCGGTTTTTACCTTACCAGTCTCTCCTATCAATATTTGATCGTTTGTTGATATTTCTCCTTCAAATTTACCATCTATCTGTATTGAACCATTGACATAGAACTTCCCTTGAAACACTGATCCTTCACCTATGATGCTATTTATAAGCCCTTCTTGTTTTGGTGGCATAAACTACCCTCCAGAGAATTATTAGTTCCCCACGATAGAGGTCGGTAAGATTGCTGGCATAGGCCCAATCTCTCAAACCATAGGGACGCAGGTGATACCCACAACATTATAGATAATCGGTATCCCAATATAGTCCCTAAAACCTTCATACGAAGGCCCCATTTTGCAATCCCCTTTCTCCTCTATCGTAGGTTGTAGTTGTATAATTATTTTAACTAATACTTAAATTATCTCACAATCTAACAACCATAGATAATAATCTTTATCAAATATAATATCCATATCTGGATATGGTTTTGAGTGTTAACAAACATTCTCTTAATAAAGTCTAGAAAATTAGGCTAGTTTCTTCTTTTACTGCAATCCCTTTCAGAACTGGGTAAATTAATTCTTAACAGGTATGATTAAAATTTGACTCTGTTACCACTCCAACTAGATGTTCTGCGATGTTTATTAATTAACAGACTGTTAGTATTAGAAGTTTTATCCAACTAAAAGCTTTACTGTTTTTTCTTGAAAAAAGAGTTTTACCATAATTATTATGAGTGATATGGAAGATAGTAAGTTATCCATAGACAAGTTTTACTCCATATTCCTAGTCCAAGTCTTAATATCATCTCTATTTACAATACTGATCTTTATAAGGATATTTATCAATGAACTAACTAGCTCATTTTTCTATATCTCAATAGGGATAATAACCATAACAGTTCCTATAACTAAATTCGTATTCTTGGTAGTGCTATATAATATTATTACAAGGAACTTCAAAGCTTCCTTAACCTTCAACATTATTTCCATCTCAAGTCCTGTTTTTAATCTAACTATAATATTTTTGTATTTACTAATTTTGGGTATATTTAACGACACAGTATTAGTTAAGACAGACCTACTTTTAATAACATCTGTGTTGTCATCTTTGTTTGACCTTGGATTATTCTCTGCCCTCGTTCCTTTTTTCCTAGATGTAGCCAGAATCAGAAAAAATATGTCTAGGCAGATACTTATATCATCAATAATATTCACATCTAGTATTCTAATTATTATAGTGGCTATGACATTTATACCATACTTCTCATTAGCAGATAGAGTATTGTTTTCTACCTTTTCCAGTTTAATTTTTTTCATATCACTACTCAAATTTTATGGGAACTTGTATCACGATTTCGGTATAGTTAATGACCTTCTAAATCTAAGTCAAAATAGACGAGATGAAATAATATCAGAAGAATTTTACAGAATCCAATCAAACTTAGAAAGGATTGTGTCTGATCAGTACTCATCATCAATAAGCATCATTAAGATTATTGACCAGATCAAAAATAAAATTAATGAATTGTCTGAGGATGCTGAAAAGGTAGTTTCTCATATTAACAAAAACATATCTGAACTCAACAAATTACTTATGTATGTTGAAAATGATATAGATAGTATAAAAACTATACAGAATATCATCAAATCAGCTGATAATACAATCAGTACTTCTGTCAGTATCTTGGAATCAGTTATTGCATCACTGGTAAAAATAAACAACGATAGTAACTCAAATCTACCACAGATAAATATTATAGTTCGTGAGATAGATGAAATCGTAAAGGCTATTTTAGACTCCACAAAGAATATTTCAAAAGCTAACGATGTTTTAAAATCCATTTCAAATGACTTACCAGAGATATTGGATTACTTCTCCTCATTCAACAATACAGTAAGAGATATAAGGAGGATATCCACTAAGATAAATTCTGTTAGGGTATCGTTTGATGTTGAGATTAGAAAGATTGCATCCGAAAAGCAAAGCAAGGAAAAACTATCAGTCATATCTCAAAAGATAGATAGATTATTCCTAGATCTACAATCAGCTGTTAATAACATATTCATAGACGAAGACAAGGTATCAATAGATAGAGATATAAAAATCATTATTGTCAAAACAGAGGGGATAGTAAATGAATTAAAAAGATTTTACGAGGTGATAAGAAAGATTAGCCATAACGTAAGAATAGTTCAAAAAGCAATTGAAGAATATCAGACACACCCCTCCAAGATTAAGAGTCAGGTTGAATATCTTATAAGTATTTTGAATAACATAAAATCCATTTCAAGCAGGAGTGTAAGAAATTTTGATGAAATGTTAAAATCTCTTGAAGAAATCCAAAATATTATATTAAAGATTACTGAAGATTACCAGGATCTAAAAAATGCTGTAGAAAAACACTACAATCAGGTTATCTCAATAGATATAAATGTTCCGCAATTTATAAAGGATATCTATGGGGTTTAGCTCCTATTGAAAATATATAATTGTAATCTACAAATTTCCTTAGAAATACTCCGAATATACTAGGAGGTATTGTAATTTCAAACGGGAACTTGAGCATTGCTCCTGCAGAGTATTTTGACATTTGAACTACTATACCCTTAAATGAAAGATGTAATTTTTGTAGTTCCTTTCCTTCAAGGCTTCTTGGTATATTAAAGCTTGCCACTTCTGCCATTTGAATTGCGAATTGAGCAAGTGGTATTGGGGTAGTATTCTGGTTTTCTGGAACAGCAGTATCACCTACAGCCCATACATCTTTGAAATTTTTGACTCTAAGAAATTCATCTACTATTAACCTACCCTGAGGTCCCCTTTCAAATTTAATTCCCGCTTTGTCTTCCATCTGCTTTAATATTCTATTAGCAGAAACACCGCTACACCAAAGTAGAATGTCATAATCAATCTCTTTGTTATCACTCGTATAAGCCTTTTTATCATCAACTTTACAAACTGCAGAATTATATACTAGATTTATACTTCTTTTAGTCAAGTAATCTTCAATTGATTTAGCGAAGTTAGCTGGTAGAGTTGGTAAGCATCTATCTTTGGCTTCTATTATGGTTATGTTTGGGATTATTTTTTTACTCCTCAAATAATGATACGTTTCTGATGCAACCTCTACTCCAACAGGACCAGCACCGACTATTACTATTTTAGGAGATTTATTTTGTTCTATAAACATTTTGAGTTTTGACATATATTTTTCAAGATCCTTCTCATTCCAGAACATTATTGAATACTGTCTTACCCCATCTATTCCAAAGTCTGTTGGCTGAACTCCGAAACATAAGACTGCATGGTCATATTTTACTTCTCTACCATCTGCAAGAA
Organism: Spirochaetota bacterium; assembly: GCA_025061835.1. NCBI lineage: Bacteria > Pseudomonadati > Spirochaetota > Spirochaetota bacterium. The sequence goes on along the minus strand of JANXAC010000014.1, from coordinate 14,293 downwards.
CAACAGTTTTACTACTAAAATTGACCCAATCAATCTCACCTTTAACAAACTCAAAGTTACTATAACCACCAAAGGCCTCCTCATATTTTATTATTATTTTCTCAAGTCGATTAGATATTGCCGCAGGCAGCGAAGGTAAAAGACACTGAAAGTCATTTCTATCAATAAGTACTACCTTGTACTTAACAGATGAATTTTTGGAATAGTCTAGAAGTCCTTTGGTTAGTTTCACTCCAGCATATCCTCCACCTAGGACTGCTATACTATACATATCTTGTCCCCCTGCCTCTTATCCTTCCCTTCTTAAGGAAACCATCATAATGATGAACTACGAGTTGAGACTCAATCTGGGTAAGAGTATCAAGTGCTACACCTACCATTATCAGGAGAGATGTGCCTCCCATAAGATATGCTATATATGTTGGAACATTCAGAGAACCGTATATTATGTTTGGTAATACCGCTATTAATCCTACTATTATAGATCCGGGAACGAGTATTCTGTTTAGTGTATCGTTAAGAAATCTGTGAGTAGGCTCCCCAGCTCTTATACCGGGAATGAAACCTCCATTCTTTTGGAGAGTTTCAGCAAGCTCCTGAGGATTAAACTGAATGAATGTGTAAAAGTATGAAAAGAAAATAACTAGCAACATATAAAGCACTATATATAACCATCCTTCAAAGGACAACCATGCTGCAATTGTTCTTACTATCGGTAGATCACTTCCTCCAAAGAAGGTAAGAACCTGCTGAGGGAATGTCATAACTGCAGACGCAAATATTATAGCAACTACACCAGCAGGATTAAGCTTAAATGGTATATAGGTGCTCTGACCTCCATAGACTTTTCTTCCTACAACTCTTTTGGCATAACTAACAGGTATCTTTCTAAGCGATTGCTCAAACCAAACCACAAATATAATAACTCCTAGGAATAATAGGACAACTATTATCATAGTTATCTCTACCGTTCCAGATGCTTGAAGTTGCCTAAACAGGTTATATATAGATTCAGGTATTCTTGCAACTATACCTGCCATAATGATTAATGATATTCCGTTACCTATTCCTCTCTCCGTTATTTGTTCTCCCATCCATATGAGGAACATAGTTCCAGCAGTAACAGTTACTATAAAGCTCAGATAGAACAGAAAAGTGTCAGGATATAGAGATAAACCTGTCCTTGCAAATATCTCAGATTTTAGTCCTCTGACAAAGTATATACTCAACCCCCAAGACTCAACTATCGCTAAAGGTATTGTCCCTATCCTAGCATATTGCATTATCTTTCTTCTTCCGTCAGGTTCTTTTGAAATCTTCTCAAGAGTTGGTATAACATACACAAGTAATTGTATAATAATGAGTGAGCTTATATATGGCATTACACCAAGGGCGAATATACTTATGTTTGCTAGCGCACCACCAGCGAATAAGTTAAAAAACTCAAGTATTCCGAGATTGCCTTGTCCAAACCTTTCATAGTACAACGATAACACTGAGTAATCTACCCCTGGCACAGGAATGGTAGTCCCTATCCTAAAAACTATAAGTATGAACAAAGTAAATAGCACTCTGTTTCTAAGAGACTCCACTTTGAATATGTTTAAAAATGCTTGTATCATAATCACTCCAAAATAGGTCTGAATGAATTCTAAAAGTGTTTTGAAAATTCTTTCAAATTTCAAGGGGTTCTAATAAGTTCTGGTTTTCTCTGTTTACAGCAAGATTTAGAATTTTATACACTATCTCAACTTGAAAACAAACTAAAATTTTATATAAAATTTTTATACAAGCCTATGAAAGATTTTTTTGAGAAACTAATAGATTACGATGGAAACCATTATGAGCTAGCAGTTGCTGCTGCAAAAAGGTCGGCTTACATAGTAAATAAGAACATTTTATCTGGAACTAATACAAAACCTGCAGTCAAGGCATTATACGATATCCTTACCAAAGAAGTTGAAATAATAGATACTTCAAAATCATCTGAAACAGACGAAGAAATTTAGCCGAGATGGTGGAATTGGCAGACACGCTACCTTGAGGGGGTAGTGCCCGTAAGGGCGTGCGGGTTCAACTCCCGCTCTCGGCACAAATGCCGATGTAGCTCAGCTGGCTAGAGCAACTGACTTGTAATCAGTAGGTCGTGGGTTCGAGTCCCACCATCGGCTCATATCAAGAAGGAATGCTTCTAAAACCTTCCATTAGTTCATCGTCGGTAGGTTCATGGTCAGGTAAGTTTCTATTCAAGTAGTCATCGTAAGCCTTTAAGTCAAAATGTCCGTGTCCTGACAGATTAAATAGTATAACTTTCTTCTTGTTTTCCTTCCTTGCTTGTATTGCCTCGTCTATCGCTGCTTTGACTGCGTGCGTTGTTTCAGGTGCGGGGAGGATACCCTCTGTTCTAGCAAAGATTACTCCAGCCTCAAATACTTCATTCTGACTATAAGCTCTTGCCTCTATAAGCCCAAGCTCGTAGAGCTTGCTAACAATCGGAGCCATACCATGATACCTAAGACCTCCTGCGTGTATTGAAGGTGGCACAAACTCATGACCTAGTGTATGCATTTTAATAAGAGGCGTCATACCAGCAGTGTCGCCAAAATCATAAGCGTATTTACCCCTAGTAACGGAAGGACAAGACTTAGGTTCTACTGCGATTATTCTAGTTTTTTTCTTCTTCGTTATCTTGTCAAACACGAAAGGTAATGCAAGCCCAGAGAAGTTTGACCCCCCACCTATGCAACCGATAATAATGTCAGGATACAATCCCTCTCTCTTGAGTTGTTCTTTCGCTTCAAGACCTATTATGGTTTGATGGAGAAGAACATGGTTTAGAACACTACCAAGGGAATAGTTAGTACTCTTATCACCTACGGCTTCTTCTATTGCTTCACTTATTGCTATACCTAGGCTACCTGGGTTCTCTGGATCTTCGGACAGAACCTTTCTACCAAAGTTTGTCCTTTCAGATGGGCTAGCAAGAACCTTGGCACCCCATGTCTCCATAAGGACTCTTCTGTAGGGTTTGCTATTGTAGCTTACCTTAACCATATAAACTATTATTTCTAATCCGAAAAGCGAGCCAGCAAATGCTAGAGAACTGCCCCACTGACCCGCACCTGTCTCGGTAGTTAGACGCTTTACACCTGAAATGCTGTTGTAGTATGCTTGAGGTATCGCAGTGTTAGGTTTGTGAGAGCCTGGTGGTGAGACAGACTCGTTCTTGTAAAGTATTATCGCAGGTGTTTCCAAATATCTCTCCAAGTTATACGCTCTATGCAAGGGAGTAGGTCGCCACATCAGATACTTTTTGAGAACTTCTTCAGGAATATCTATCCACCTTTTAGAAGACACTTCTTGTTCTATTAGCTGCGGAGGGAATATCACCTCAAGGTCCGATGGAGATACTGGCTTCTTAGTCACAGGGTTTAAAGGTGGGTCTAACGGTTCTGGTAAGTCAGCAAGAATGTTATACCAAGATTTAGGAATATCTCTTTGGGGTAAAATTAACCTATTCATACACTTCCCCTCTGACCTTTGATTATAACGCAATACTAACTACTAACTCAAATACAATCACAATAAATTTAATTTAGTGAAGTCCGAAATTTGCGAATATGTTAGTATTTTTAATCCAATAGTTCTACTAAGTGTATTTTATAGGTCTTGCTATCCATCACTTTCCTAGCAGTTAGGAAACTATCATAAGAACCTTAATCGGATTTAATCCAGTAAAGTTAGTAAGAACAAGTTTAAGATACCATCTTTAATCTGGTAGTTCATAAGTTCTATTATCTATAACACATCGTTTATTACCTTCCAACAGCTGCAAAATTTTCAAGAGAACTTCAAGATTACTAAATACAGTTGGAGTTATCTGTGGAGGTAAGATAAAATGTAGAAATAATTTACAATAAGTCTTCTGACCAGTGTTAGTAATCACCTTGGTGGTATCAGAACACAGAAAATCCTGATTTTCCTCACTCTAGGATGATTGAGACTAGGAGTCAATTCTATCATCCTTTGAGTATATTTCAAGGACCTTTTTGGATAGGTGTTCAAATGTTTGGTTTAGAATACTCTCTCTTATTGACTTCATAAGGTTTTTGATGTAGTGTAGGTTGTGGATCGTAACGAGTCTGTATCCTAGCATTTCGTCAGACCTTATAAGGTGTCTTATATACGCTTTTGTATAGTTTCTACAAGTGTAGCAATCACAGTTTGGGTCTGGTGATGAGAAATCTTCCTCATACTTTTTATTTCTTATGTTTATCCTACCGATTGAGGTGAAGAATAAGCCTCTTCTACCAGCCCTTGTTGGAAAAACACAATCAAACATATCAACTCCGTTCATAACCGCCATTACAATGTCTTCAGGTGTTCCAACGCCCATAAGGTACCTCGGTTTATTGTTAGGTAGTAACGGACTGGTATATGAAAGAATGTCATACATAACCTCTTTCTTCTCTCCTACGCTTAATCCTCCTATCGCATACCCATCAAGTTCAAGTTCGGTAAGTTCCTCTACACTTTGCCTTCTCAAATCCTTGAAGAATCCTCCTTGAACTATTCCGAAGAGAAAGTTTTTATCTCTCATAACTTCAAAGTTTTTATCTTCCTTGTAAATTGATTTTCTCACAATTTTACCTTTCAATTCTCTAAAAGTTTCTAGAGACCTTTTAGCCCATAGCATTGTTCTCCGAGTTGCTTCTTTGGTGTATGAATAATCTGTTTCAGGTTTTACTGGTTCATCCAACTGCATAATTATGTTTGATCCGAAGATGAGTTGTATTTTAACAACATCATCTGGAGTGAAGAAGTGATATGAACCATCAATATGAGATTTGAACCTAACCCCCTCATCGCTAACCTTGGTAAGTTCATTCAAACTAAAAATTTGAAAACCTCCACTATCTGTTAAAATACCCCTTCTCCAGTTCATAAACGAATGTAAACCACCTGCATTTTCAATGACCTCAACCCCAGGTCTTAAGTAGAGATGGTAAGTATTGCAAAGTATTATTCCATCACTTAACTCTTCAACCTCTTCAGAAGATAGAGTTTTGACCGTCGCCTGTGTTCCAACAGGCATGAAAACAGGCGTAGGTATCACAAAACTATCAATCCTAATCTCACCAACCCTAGCGCTACTTCTTGATGAATTAGAAATAACTCTGAAGAACATTATGAACTCCTGAAGATTAGTATAAACCATCGCTTGTCTAACATTCAGAAAGTTTGGAAAAGCTGTAAAGAAAACGAGTTAATCATATTTATTCTCCCAAGAGAGTCTGAACATTTCAAAACTAATTATGTATCTAGAATAAGACGAATAACATAGTTTAGAACCGTGGAGTCTGCCAAATTCCAAAGGTAATTTTCTATGTAACACTTCCACTAGGATGTGAAGTCATATTTTACATATCTACCGTAGTTGTTCGTTTGAAAACCAGTGTCAAAAGGTAATTTAAACTAATCCCTAGTTTGTTTTAAAAACTATGTTACTTCCGTCATACTCTACCTTTACTCTGTCCCCCTCTTTTATCTTACCGCTTATAATATGGAGTGAAAGTTTGTCAAGGAGTTCCCTTTGAATAGCCCTTTTGAGTGGTCTTGCTCCAAATACTTCATCGTATCCTACCTTCGCAATGTATTCCTTCACAGACTCGCTAATTTCTAGAATTATTTTCTTATCTTTAAGCCTCTCTTTTACTCTATCCAATTGAATATCAATTATCTTCTTTATATGTTCCGATGATAGTTTTCTGAACACAAGTATTTCGTCAATTCTGTTCACAAACTCTGGTCTAAAGAATTTTGTAAGTTCCTTCACTATTCTCTCCTTGAGACTCTCGTTTATCTGGTCTGGGTTGATGTTAGAGATAAGCTCTGTCAGAAGGTTTGATGTCATAATGATAATTGTATTTTTGAAATCAACAGTTCTACCTTGACCATCGGTAAGCCTACCATCATCAAGAATCTGTAGTAAAACATTAAATACATCCGGATGTGCTTTCTCAATCTCATCAAATAGTACTACAGAATACGGTCTTCTTCTTACTGCTTCTGTGAGTTGTCCTCCTTCTTCGTATCCGACATAGCCTGGAGGTGCTCCTATAAGCCTAGCAACAGAATGCTTCTCCATATACTCTGACATATCAATTCTTATCATCGCCTTTTCTGTGTCAAACAGAAACCAAGCGAGTGTTTTTGCAAGCTCTGTCTTACCGACACCTGTAGGTCCTAGAAAAAGAAAAGAACCAAGAGGTCTGTTTTCGTCCTGAATGCCTGCCCTTGCTCTTCTTATAGTGTTGGATACTGCCTCAACCGCATGGTCTTGTCCAACAACTCTTTTCTTTATTTCTTCTTCCATTCTTACAAGCCTTTCCCTTTCACTCTCAAGCATCCTTTTAACAGGAACACCAGTCCATTCAGAGACAATTCTAGCGACATCCTCTTCTGTAACTTCTTCGCGTAATAGAGAGCCATCCTTTTGGAGATCTTTTAACTTACTTGTGAGTTCATCAATCTCTTTCTGTTTCTGTGGCTTAAGACCATACCTTAACTCTGCAACTTTGTTATAGTTTGCTTCTCTTATGTATCTATCCTCTAGAGTAGTGAGAGTATCTATCTCTTCTTTTAGTGTCTTTATCCTAGATATAATTTCTTTCTCTTTCTGCCACTTTGCTCTGAGAATATTTAATTTATTCTGCAATTCTTGAAGTTCCAATGTAATCTTTGAAAGTCTCTCCTTCGCTTCTTGTGAGTTATCCTTCTCAAGAGCGTGTTTTTCTATCTCAAGTCTCATAATACTTCTGTTTAGTTCATCAATTTCTTGTGGCATGCTATCTATTTCCATTCTTATCCTAGAAGCGGATTCATCAACTAGGTCAATTGCTTTGTCCGGAAGGAATCTATCTGTTATATACCTATGCGAAAGAACTGCCGCAGATACTAGGGCTTTGTCTGATATCTTGACACCGTGATGAACCTCATATTTCTCCTTTATTCCTCTTAATATTGCTATCGTGTCCTCAACTGAAGGTTCCGCAACAAAAACAGGTTGGAACCTCCTTTCTAAAGCCTTATCCTTTTCTATATACTTTCTATACTCATTTATTGTGGTAGCACCGATTACTTTTATTTCACCTCTTGCGAGTGCTGGTTTGAGCATATTACCTGCATCCAAAGCTCCCTCTGCTGCTCCAGCACCTACAATCATATGTATCTCATCAATAAAGAGTATAATTTCCCCATTTGACTCTACTATCTCGTTTATGACTGCCTTAAGTCTTTCTTCAAACTCTCCTCTAAATTTTGTTCCAGCAATTAGAGCACCTAAGTCAAGAGCGAGTATTCTCTTACTTTTGAGACCTTCTGGGACATCATTATCAACAATCCTTTTGGCAATACCTTCAACTATCGCAGTCTTACCGACCCCAGCCTCACCAATCAAGACAGGATTGTTTTTCGTCCTCCTTAAAAGGATCTGTATAGTCCTTCTTATTTCACTATCTCTACCAATCACAGGGTCTAGTTTTCCAATCCTAGCAAGTTCTGTTAAGTCTCTTGTGTATTTCTGGAGAGCGTTATATTTCCCCTCTGGTGTTTCATCAGTAACTCTCTTATTACCTCTTATTTCCTTGAGTAGTGTGATAAAATTATTGTATGTTATACCATACTTTTCTAGCGTAGGTTTCAGTTGTCCGTTTGCGCTTCGTATGATACCAAGCATCAGATGTTCAGTTGATACGAACTCGTCTTTGAATTTGTTTGCTTCTTCTAGTGAATAATCCAAAGCCTTCTTCAAATCACTCCCAATGTAAGTGCTACTCACTCCTTGTATCTTTGGCTTTTGCGATATAAGGTTTTGAATCTCTCTGGATAGTTCATTTATCCTAACCTCCATATTCTTTAGTATCGCGAAAACGAGATTATCTTTATCCTCTATTAAAGCAGACACAAGATGTTCATTATTCACTTCCTGGTTATCGTTTCTATCCGCTATTTCAGTTGCTTTCTGTAAAGCCTCTCTTGATTTCACAGTTAGCCTTGAAAGGTTCATACCTGACCTCCTTGAATTCTAATAACTGTTTTGCAAATATCATACCAACCTTAGTTTGAAATAGAAAAGTTTTAGAAGGTAATTTGATAGATGTAAACATAAATGTATTTTTCTAACAGACTTCAAAAAATACTCCTACCAACTTTACATCAAATGAATGACACTCCAAACCACTGAAAGTTATTTCATATCCGTAGAGACCACCTAGATTTTGCAACCTAAAAGTCCCATTTTTAGCATAGGCTTTGGTCTCCACTATACTAGAACTATATGTATAAAAAATAAACATTATAGTAAAAATTACACATCTGTTGAACAGTCATCTATTTGAAACCTACCTTGAAAATCTAAATAATTTAGTTTAAGCACTTATGGAATATGCCTATTTGATAATCTTTTTTATAGTTGCCATTTTTGTAGTTTTCATATTCAGTTATACATTCAGAGGTATAAAAAAGCAAAGTCTTACTACTTCAAAGATGAACCTAGCAAAAAGGTTTCTAACTCTCTGTTATAATGCCATACCTATGATAACACTTTCATCTACGCATCAGCACCCTCACAAACCTTACGATAAACACAAAAGTTTTATAGAATCAATTGATGACCTTTTAATTGAGTTAATTAAACTACTTCAGAAGTTGTTTGAAGCAAGAGTTGTAGTAGTATTCAAATCGTCAAAAGGTAATTTCAGTTATCATTCGTCAACCGATCCATTCTTCCCATTTATGACGGGTATATCAAAATTTATAGACCTAATATCAAGAATGAAGATATCTGATTTACTAGATGAGAGTATCATTGACTCGTTGTCAAGGTCAAAGAATAAACACAGATTTGCAATACCTAGCAATATATCTGTTTTTAAATCAAAAGAAATACTTAAGGTTCTAAAGGAGATAAATGCTGACTTTGCTGTTTTTATACCAATATACAAAGAAAACGATATAACATACCTTATAATAGTTCTTACCAACGAGTTTAGGGTTTATGACGAATTGAAGGTCATAGTTAACTTGCTCATAGACTTTATATCAATATTCTTAATCTACGTTCATAGCAGACAGACTCTTAATGATATACTATCCAAATGTACTATGAGTGGTTCTATTGAAGGGTTAGGGATATTGTCTTTTGAAATGGTATTTGATACAAAAACATGGCAGGTTTTAGAAAGAAGTTGTGATGAAAAAACCTTTAATAGAGTTTACAATCTGATTGACATTGAAACTCTAAAGAAATCCGTAGCAAGAGGGGATAGGGTAGTTAATATGCATAGCACATTTGAACGCGAAGGTGGCGGGACTAGTTTCTTAAACGTTATTGCCGAACTAATATCAGAAAACAAACTTCGGGTCAAAGCATCAGAATTTGAACAAACCTCTATTCAGATACTTGACGATGTTCTGATAAGAATTTCTGAGATGATAGAATTTCCAATAGTTATCTTCGACAAGTATAACAAGAAGATTCTCAAACTTAACAGGAAGTTTAGAGAGATATTTCAAGGATACGAGGAACATGATAACATTGAAACACTTATGTCAAGCCTGAAGTATATTTCAGAAGGTAAAGTTATACAGTCAGGAGTTGTATTTACTCCTAAGAATGTATCAGTCGACGAGACACGACTTGGTGGATTATTGTTTTATCCTTTACAAATGGTTGATCAAAGAGTCGCTATGAACCTATACGATGAAGCAATGAAGATAAGAAAGTTAGTCTCATCTATGAACCTATACGAGTCACAGTCCAATTACAAGAACATTGAATTTTACGCTAGGTATCAACCTTCGGATAGGATCATTGAGGTTGGTGGAGATTTCTTCGTAGTTAGGGAAGCGGGTAAAAAATCATTTATTGGAGTGTTTGACATATCCGGTCATAGTCTATCTTCAGGTTTTCTTGCTGTGAATGTCAAAAGTTTCGTTGAAAGGAGTCTTTCTGAAAGCAAGAGCATAACAAAAACCGCAGAAGAACTCAATAACTTCATATTCTCACTTAACGAAAATGAACCAGATGCATTCTCTTACATTACTGGAGTCCTGTGTGAAGTTGATGTTGAAAGGATGGAGTTTAAGTTTATATCGGCCGGGCATAAATATGGTGTTACACTGAAGGATGATGGAATAATAACATTTCAAGACATTACTCACCCATCCAAACCTTTAGGTATCAAAAAAGATCAGAAATTTGAGCCAACTACGATAACAATATCAGATAATGATAAATTCTTCTTGTATACAGATGGTATAGTTGAACTTGAAGATAAGAAGGGACATAACGTTGATGAAGCGAAGGTAATAGACCTGATAGTTTTCTGTAGGTCTTTATCTATAAAGGAAACGATAGATGAAATATTCTCTTACATAAGGGGACTTAGGGAATTGAATGTAAAAGACGACTTCGTAATACTCGGTTTTAAGGCTAAGGCTTAACTACAAGTAATCCAGGTTTAACTTGAGTAATGTATCTAAATTGAGGATCCAGAACTGCTAAACGATATTCACCTTCTCCATCAGTTACTGTCGCTCTAGCAATTATAGTGTAGTTAGTTTTGAATAAAGAGGCTAAATTATTGGTAGTTATATTTACGCTATCATTGATACTTGGAACACCACTTAAAAACCTAATTATGATGTTATTACCCTTTACACCAACTATCTCTCCAAATATTGGCATATGAGACAAAAGACCACTCCTGAAATTCTGATAGATAGTTGATATGAATTCACTACTATACCTTTGGTACGTTGAGAAGTTTGTTATTACTTCATAGCTCACTGGATCTATCAAATCAACAGATAATTTTAGATAATCTTTCAATGCTTCTGGTCTTACATTTATAACCAGGTCATAATTCCTTAAAGAAGTTGTACTCTTTCTGTTAGTTACTATTGATATGTTGATATTCTGGATCTTAATATTCTCAATTGAAGACAGAAGTGCTTCATGGTAGAACATTTTGTCAATATCGTAATCTACTTTATCAACTTGTATTAGAAGTTTAATAGGTCTTGTATTAACTGTAGATATCCCCCATCCAGAAAGTCTTGAACTGTTTGATACATAACTTTCAAGATTTTCATAGAAATCTTGCATTCTTATATCATTTAGAAAGAGATTTTTGGCTATACTGAGTTCTTCTAGTGCTGTATATGGGGAGTGGTAAAACCTATAGTAGTTGCCTATTTCAAACCAAGCAGAGAAATTTAGAGGATTTAACCTTATAGACCTGGCAAGATGTATGTTATAATATGGTAATGCTCTATTCTTGAGTTCCAAAGCAATCTTAAGTCTTTCATTGGAAAGACGCTCTCTATCTTTGGTTACTTTTTGAGGAGAGAGTCTCATCTGGCTCTCTTCCACAAAGTATCTCAAAACTTCTGTCTCAGATTCTTTAAATGTCTTGAGAATCTTTGAATAGTCTCCAGAGAGATACATTATATTTGCTAAAGTCTCTTTTGGAACATTAGTATTTCTAAGATATTCTAAAGATTTTTGATAGTTTCCTGTTCTGAAATATGCACTTCCTAAAAGGTAATATTCCCTTACATTATTACCAGGAAAGATGATTGATTTCTCAAGATTTCTTATCGCTTCATTAAACATACCTACCCTATAGTAATATTCTCCATACAAGGAGTATATTCTCTTATCTAATCTTTCAAATAATATAGCCTTATCAAGATTTTCCTTAACTTGATCAAGTTTACCAAGAGCGAGCTGTATTTCAGCCATCTCTAGGAATATGTTGTAATTACTAAAAATTCTTGTGTATGGTCTTAAAAATCTTTCTGCTTCGCTAGGCTGAATAGTTCTAAGTAGTCTTGAACGCATTATCACGAATATCAAGTTAGTCCTAGCCTCAGGTCTCTTCATTATACTATCAGATATCTCCATACTCTTCTGTATATTACCCTTCAACCTTTCAACCTCCATATAGTATGAGTTTATGTTGATATCATTCTTTTCGTAGTTCAGTGCTCTTTTGATATACTTTTCCGCTAACTCATTCTCACCAATATCTAGACATAGATGGATCAAGAACGAATAATATACAATATTGTTTGGATGCTTTGAGATCAACTTCTCAAGATGATCTATCGCTTCATAATGTTTGAAGTTTATAACAAGATTAGATATCTGAGAAATCTCATCAATCGTATAGGAATCTGTAGAGACCATAACTAGCAATCCTAGAATAGTTATCAATCTCGTTAGCATAACGAAGGATATTTTAATTAACTCAAGATTAACTTATCTATTTACCATAAGAATGTTTTAGACAGAAGTAAATTTTTAGAAGTTTTTCAAGAACTAGAGTACTATTCAGGACACTTGAATTATCAACTCCTGACAACATACTCAATAGGATGGAACAAAAATGATAACCATACAATCAAAGTTCTTCAACCTGGGCAATAATATTCTACTCTACATAGAACGATAGATCAACTACTTCGTAATTCATAGTAATTCTACTGGTTGATACAAAATCAATAGGTGCATTCATTTTGACAAGATCTCTAATTTTCTCAATATCAATATTACCTGAAGCTTCTACTATTATGTTAGGGTTCCGAGACTTTATGTATTCTGACGCTGACTTTATCTGCTCGGAGGTCATATTATCAAGCATAATCACATCAACATTTGCTTCAACTGACTGTTTCACTTGTTCCATATTTTCACATTCAACTTCAATCTTATGCATAGGCGAGTATTTTCTTGCAAGACTTACAATCTTCTTTATATCTCCTTTGAAAACTGCTATATGATTATCTTTTATCATGATCATATCGTAGAGTCCAAATCTATGGTTTACACCACCACCAACCCTAACAGCATACTTCTGGAAAAACCTCAAACCTGGTATAGTCTTCCTTGTATCCAAAACACCAAACTTCCCTTCAGTAGCTTTTACAAACTCTCTTGTGGTAGTTGCTATGGATATGAGTATGGTAAGTATATTTAGAATAGACCTTTCAACGGATAGTAGCATCTTTGCGCTACCTTCAAACGAAAAGATTTTTGTTCCTTTATTGAAATCTTCTCCATCCTTCAGAGAGCAACTTTTTATTCCAAAATCCTTCTCCAAAACTACCGAGAATATCTCACCAACAAACACTCCTTTATCATTAGCAACAATATGTGCTTGTTCCTTTCTATTTGGAATTATACTGGATATTATATCGTTGTTATTAGTATCCTCAAATAGGGTTTCCTCAAATAACTTTTTACTTGCATTATACAGATTTATATCGTAATAAAACATACTACTTTTTTGACTTTCCTTGTGCTGCGACTGCCTCCATCGCTCTTTTTACTTCTTCTGGGTCTCCAATGTAATACTTATTAATAGGTTTTAGGTTTTGATCAAGTTCATATACTAAAGGTATACCGGTTGGTATATTAAGTTCCACAATCTCTGTATCAGAAATATTATCAAGATACTTAACTAATGCTCTTAAACTGTTTCCATGTGCCGATATTATTATTTTCTTACCTTCTTTTATAGTAGGTGCTATAACCTCCTCCCAGTAAGGAATTACTCTTGCTACTGTATCCTTTAGGCTTTCAGTAAGAGGTATCTCTTCTGGTTTGAGATGTTTATATCTTGGATCATTACCAGGATATCTCGGATCGCTTTTCTCAAGAGCAGGAGGTGGAACATCATAACTCCTTCTCCAAATCTTCACTTGTTCTTCACCATACTTATCTGCCATTTCAGACTTATTCAGTCCCTGCAAAGCACCGTAATGCCTTTCATTAAGTCTCCAACTCTTGTATTCTGGTATCCATAACAAATCCATCTCAGAAAGAATAATATGAAGAGTATTAATAGCACGCTTCAAAACCGAAGTGAAAGCAATGTCAAAGGTAAATCCATTCTCTTTCAAAACCTTACCAGCTTTCTTCGCTTCCTCAACACCTCTCTCGGAAAGATCAACATCAGTCCAACCAGTAAATCTATTCTCCTTATTCCAAACACTCTCACCATGTCTCACAAGAACCATCTTATACATACTTATACCTCCCCTTTTGACTGTAAAAGATTATAAAAGATTTTCTAATTGTTCTCACAACTACTAAAGTGTTTAGTCAATAAAGTCTAAAATTTTTTGATAGATGATTCATAAAATAATTTAAGGTTATGGAGATGGATATTTTTAGTATATCACACCTCTTGCTCCTCTGTTTTCTTTCCCTTTTCTTTCTTTT
>JANXAC010000013.1 GCA_025061835.1 Spirochaetota bacterium | reverse complement strand
CAGGATGGAGCGATGCGCTAAGCGTAGATGACCCTACTAATGATACTCAAGGTGGAGCAGGAGCAGACATTACCAATATGCTGATCACAAATGACGGTACTTTCTTATATGTCGCCGTTTTGTTCCGTGACTCATCCTGGTATCCAGGAATCTCAGACGATGGTCTTATAAACATACTATTCATCTCAACTAACGATATGACAGGAACGAATGTATTGAAAGATGTATACTCTTGGATTAACGCTAATCAGACTAATGAAGCTCCATTTGATTTCTTCCTGTTGTATAATAGTAAATCTTCAACTCCAGGTGAAGCTTGGGGTGTCTTAAACACATACGATAACAATCCTATTGAAAACTGGTCAAACACCCCAACAAACTGGCTGGCTCAACCAAAACCCGTTAGTAATGCTCAAGCGATAGAGTTTAGAATTAAACTATCTGCATTGGGATTGAATACTGGAGATAATATTAAAGTTGGCTTCAGTGTCGTAAATACAAACCACACAAGTAACTATGAATACGAGACCGTAGGAACAAATGATTATTCTATCATTCCTATGATACAATACCAGATTCAGTAAAAAATCAGGGGGCCTTGGCCCCCTTTTTCATTTACTACCTTATCTACTTGTGTTCTAATTTTTGATAATTAGAACTTCAATTAGTTCAACCATTTGTCCTTTCCTTAAACAGGAACTTTCCAACTCTAAAATGATAACGTGAGTCTTTGTGCTGTTTTAGAAAACTTTGATTATTTTCATCACCTAACTTAATCAAGAATACATAATCAACAATCTTGAACAATAAATTTTCGCCAAAATCTTTGGACAATCTGACGGTATTCTTAAAAACACCTCGTCACACTGCTTAGGAGTATTCTAGAAGACTCTAGTACATCCGTTTATACTATGTCTTCTACGGTCTGTGTTTAGTTATTGCTTAAGGTTAGTCTTTTAGTTTATAACGAACTCTGTTTCTGAGTCAAAGAGTATGAGTTTTTCTAGATCAACTACTACTTCTCTTCTCTCTCCTAGTTTGACATGGATGAATGGGTCAAATCTAGCGATAAACGGATGTTTTTCTGTAGCGAAATAGACATACTGTTCTGCTCCTAGTATCTCTGTTATTTCTACATTCGCGGATATCACATTCTCATTGACACTTCCAGTATATGTTCCTCTATCGTAGATAAATTCTGGTCTTATACCCATTATAACCTTTCTGCCAGTGTATTCTCCTATACTCTTAAACTTGCCTTTTGGTAGGAGTATTCTGAAGGAACCTTCATTAATGTAATAATTATCTCCAGACTGTTCTACTGTGACCTCCATGAAATTCATAGGTGGGCTACCGATGAAACCAGCAACGAATTTATTGACAGGTGATGAATAAACCTCTAGAGGAGTTCCAGCCTGTTGTATTTTACCATCCTTCATAACGACTATTCTTGTTCCTAATGTCATTGCTTCAACTTGGTCGTGAGTAACATAGATAGTAGTAACACCTAGTCTTGCGTGTAGTTTGCTTATCTCGGCTCTCATTTGAACTCTGAGTTTAGCGTCAAGGTTTGACAATGGCTCGTCAAAGAGGAAGACTTTTGGTTTTCTCACTATTGCTCTACCGAGAGCGACTCTCTGCCTCTGACCACCTGAAAGCTGTTTTGGTTTTCTGTCAAGGAGTGCTTGAAGTCCAAGTATTTCTGCTGCTTCCTTAACTCTTTTGTCAATCTCTTCTTGTGGAACTTTTCTCAATTTAAGCCCGAAAGCCATATTCTTATAGACTGTCATATGAGGATACAAGGCATAGTTCTGGAAAACCATCGCTATATCTCTGTCCTTTGGTGGTATGTTATTAACAAGAACATTATCAATCCATAGTTCTCCTTCGGATATGTCTTCAAGTCCTGCTACCATCCTCAAGGTTGTAGTCTTTCCACAACCTGATGGTCCAACGATAACTATAAACTCTCCATCATTTATCTCAAGGTTAAAATCATCAACTGCTCTAACACCATTCTCATAAATCTTTGAAACATGCTTTAGGATTACCTTGGCCATACAACTCCTCCTATTATTTAGGATTTATTATAAATAAGCGATATTAACTTGTAAAGAATATTTTTGATTTCCTTTCTATGTGCTACAATATCAACAAATCCGTGCTCTTTTACAAACTCTGCTCTTTGGAAGCCTTCGGGTAGTTTTTCTTTTATAGTCTGTTCAATCACTCTAGGGCCTGCGAAGCCTATCAGTGCCTTAGGTTCGGAAATTATCACATCTCCAAGCATAGCGAAGCTAGCGGTAACACCACCTGTCGTTGGGTCAGTGATAACCGATATATAAAAACCTCCTTTCTGTTTGTACTCTCTTATCGCGGCAGATGTCTTTGCCATCTGCATAAGGGATAGTATTCCTTCGTGCATCCTTGCTCCGCCTGATGCCGAGAATATCACAAGAGGTAGAGAGTGTTTGGTAGCATATTCTACAGCCCTTGTTATCTTCTCACCAACCACACTTCCCATACTCCCACCCATAAACTCAAAATCCATAACTGCAATCTCAATCGGAATACCATATATCTCGCATGTTCCAGTTATTACAGCCTCGTTGATGTTCTTCTCGCTTGCAATCTTTGAAATCTTATCTCTATAGGACTCTTTACCGTCATAAAAATCAAGTGGGTCAGATGAAACTATATTAGAAAACTGTTCTTTGAATGTGTCTTTGTCAGCAATTAGGTTGATTCTCTTTCTTGCATCAATCCTAAAGTGATAACCACAGTTTATACAGACATTAAGGTTCTCCTCAAAGTCTGATTTATACATCATTGTGCCACATTCTGGGCACTTTATCCAAAGATTCTTGTCGTCGTTCATACTTCTAGTAATTATCAATAACTGCTAACGTACTTTTCAATCAGATAGGACTCAAGTAACGAACTCTAATAGGGTAAGGTAGCAAGTTCTTAATTTAATCATAAAGTAAAGACGAATCTTACTCTGGTTGCTAATTACGACTCAATCAGCTGGAACAGTTACATTGTTCATTGTTGAAAATGGGAAACTAGATCGTATTTATAGTTGTACTACATATCATAAAGATAACACTGATATCAAAATGTAAGCCTATCTCAAACTGCTAGATTTTTCGTTCTGTTTACCATTGGAACTAAAACGAAAGGAACAAGAATGGATGCAATCCAAAGTCCATAGATATGAAGAAGAGATAAAACCAAACAAGCAAAAACTGTTATAGAAATATTAAAAACCTTTGATTTAGCGATAATTTTTGGTAGTTTTCTAGCATAATTGATGAGGATGAATGGTGAGAGGATACTTTTGGTGGATGATAGTATAGGTGTAGACCTGAAGAACATACCAAGATATGGTATCTTCATTAAGCCAACATCAGTTTGAGATACTTCTACAAAACTGTCAATAAATACCGAACTTTCATTATAAAACATCCTTGCGAATTCTTGAAATTTAGACCTTGGTATGCTATGGAAGATATGAAACTTTTCCAAGAAGAAACTCTTCTGTTCATCAGAAGAACTCAAGAACTCCTGAAAACCGATAGCGGGAAATCTTGAAGGATCAACATCTAACGTATTCAGAAACTTACTAATCTCGTTGAAGTTCAATTCGGTTAGCAAGAAAAACCTAAAATTTTCAAACTTTTCAATATCTCTAATATCAAAATCATATTTTCTGAATGTTATGACAACAGATGGATAGAAATCTGACATTCCAGTAGCGGATGTTTTCTTAATAACGACTATTCCTTCCTTGTCTTTTATTCCTAAAATACCACCAAACTGACTAGTGTAGTGAGAGAGGCTTATTATTCCGAATACTACTTCTTCCTGACTAACAGCATCTGGACTTTTCTTATTAACCGACATCCTAATAGTTGAAAGGGAGTTGAAAGAGTTGTTTAGATTGACATCTAGAATTTTATATTCTGAAATATAATCTTTACTTAAACCGATGGATGTAAGGTTGTTTAGAATTGAACTAAAAACAATCTTCATATCAACACTTTTCAATTTTGGGTATATCTGTCCGAACAACACAAAAATCTCAAGTATCTCCTCTGGTAATGCATGGGAGTGATAGATTAAGTCGTTTGCGTCAAGAAGCTTGTTAGTTGAGGGTAGGTAGTATATGGGATGGTAGATATCAAAAGAGAAGTTGTCAACAGCAATGACTGACCTATTTATATCTATAAGTTCGTCTATCTTGGTGATCGTTGGTAAGAAAATGCCGTTTTGTAATAGCTTTCTAGTCAGGTTGTATCTAGCATAGTGATTCACAATTTCTAGTCTCATCAAGGATAACAAGAAAAAGATGCTTGAAAAAAAGACAATTGTGGTTATAATGTCTTTGAGTATGTAGAATACAAGAAGGGATAACAGAGAAGATATTAGTAGATTGAATGAAAACGCTTTAATTTTAAACCTATAGTTAATTATGGAATAAGGTTTGTAGGGAGTTTGAGTTTTTTTGTTTATTACAATCCCTTTGCCGTTGCCTTTCAGGATAACGGAGTTTGCAAAGATGATATTTGATAGTTCGTATATCTTAAATTCTTTCTTTGGAAGGGTAGTTGCACTTTTACCAGAACTCTTATTCTCACCAAAAACTTTTGACTCATCAACTACCAGTGTGTTTGACTCTATAACTCTTAAATCAAAAGGAACTTTCTCTCCTTTTGATACAACTACAACATCACCAATAGAAACATCATCTTCTGGAACCAAAACAACCTTTCTATCGCGTAAAACCTTAACCCTGTTTGAATGTAAATTCTTAAGAAATATCTCAAAACTTATGATCCTATTTGATAGAGTGTAGTAGAAAACAATAAAAACTAAAGTAGAAGTTAAACCTAAGATAAATGCAGTCGTATTGAAGAGAATTAAACTTACAACTCCGAATAAGAAGATTAGAAACTCAGGTCCTAAAGAAGAAAAGATCTTCAAAATCTTATGTAAATCAAACCTAGAGGTGTTTCTTATTTCAAACTCTCGTTTCCTTTGTTCAATATAATCGTATAATTCAGGTATCTTGAGTTGCGATACTTGAAAGTAGTCTATGTTCATAGCAGTTTAGTTAGAATATTATTCGTATAGGACTATCAATTTACAAGTTCCATAATCCAGTTGTAATAAATTCCAATCTCCATTAGGAGAGTAGGGTAAGTGAGATTCCTGGACTTTTTGATTAGTTACTACCTTATGTCTCTAAATCTGTCAGTTCTAAAGTTTCACTTAGTACTGTCAAGCGGTTGTTTAGAAGGGTGTTTGTGTAGTTTCTATGAATCAGTGGATCAACAAGTTGGTTTATGTAAGTGTGATTATTTAGAATCGTATTAGAGGGAGATAGGATGTATGGAATACGAGCCAGTGATAGGTTTGGAAGTTCATGTTCAACTCAACACTAAATCAAAACTTTTCTGTTCTTGCTCTACAGAGTTTGGAGCAGAGCCTAATAAGAATACTTGTCCTGTGTGTATGGGGTATCCGGGCGTTTTACCTAGACTCAATTACGAAGCACTTAGAAAAGCGATAATGGTTGGACTTGCACTGAACTGTAAAATAGCAGAATACACTAAGTTTGATAGAAAAAGTTACTTCTACCCTGACTTACCTAAAGGCTACCAAATATCTCAGTATGATATCCCTCTTAATTATGAAGGATATCTTGACTTTGAACTACCGGATGGGACTGTGAAGAGAGTAAGAATTATAAGAGCACACCTTGAGGAAGATGCTGGAAAGTTAATACATTCGGAGAATGGAAATGAGAGTTATGTGGATCTGAACAGAGCTGGAACACCACTCGTTGAGATTGTTTCATATCCAGATATGTTTAGTATTGATGAGGCATATTACTATCTTCAAACACTTAGGAACACGATGAAATACATTGGCGTTAGCGATGTGAATATGGAAGAAGGTTCTTTGAGGGTAGATGCAAATGTATCTGTAAGGCCAAAGGGGTCAGATAAACTTGGAACTAAAGTTGAGATAAAAAATATGAACTCGTTTGGGTTTCTTAGAAAAGCGCTGGAGTATGAGATAAATAGACAAATCTCGGTTCTTGAGAAGGGGCAGAATGTTATACAGGAGACAAGGTTGTTTGACGCAGAAACAGGAAAGACATACACTATGAGGACCAAGGAATACGCAGAAGACTATAGATATTTCCCAGATCCTGATTTGCCACCAGTAGTCTTGAAAAGAGACATTATTGAAAGCATAAGGTCTATGCTACCAGAACTTCCATACCAGAGGTTTAGAAGGTTTATTGAACAATACTCTCTACCTAGATACGATGCTGAAATACTGACATCGGACAAAAACCTAGCAGATTACTTTGAAAGTGCCGTTAAAGGATACAGAGGAGAACCAAAGAAAGTTTCAAACTGGATAATGAGTGAAGTTATGAGGTATCTCAATGAGAACAGCATAGACATCAGTTTGTTTAGTGTTCCACCTGAATATATTTCTGAACTTCTAAATATGGTAGACGAAGGAAAGATAAGTATAAAAATCGCAAAAGATGTGTTCCCTGATATAGTGAGAAATCCAAAGCCACCGTCAAAGTTAATAGAAGAGCGAGGACTTGTGCAGGTTTCAGATACTTCGGAAATAGAAAAAGTTTGTATTGATGTTATAAAAGAAAATCCTTTGGAAGTTGAAAAATATAAGTCAGGTAAAACTAATGTCCTTGGCTTCCTAGTAGGACAGGTTATGAAAAAGACACAAGGCAAGGCAAATCCCAAACTCGTAAATGAAACGCTTACTAGACTCCTTAGCAACTAGAAGGAATTGCCATTTTTACAAAACTTTCCTTTGAAAACCGTGTAAGTTTTTGCAATAGGTTATGAGCATACGAATTTGGTATTGAAATCCTTAAATATGTTCCAAATGTTGTGAGTAATTAGTTATTACAGAGTTAGATATGAAAGTAGTTGTTGTAGGTGTTGGGCATGCTTTAGGTGGTGATGATTTCGTTGGTATAAGGGTTGTTGAGGAATTATCTTATGAGGTAAAAGAGAAAAATGTTGAATTTTTGACAACTATGGACCCTTCAAGGATAATCTATCTTCTTGAGGAGTATGATTTAATGATAGTTGTTGATGCAGTAATAGGTGAAAAAGCAGGTGAGGTTTATATTATACCATCAGGTGATTATCCAAAACATCTAAAACCAATATCGTCTCACGGGTTTGGTGTTGTGTTAGCTTTAGAGACAGCTAGAAGGTTAGGTATAAATGTTGATAATAAGGTTAGGATAGTTGGAATCACGATAAGTGAGATTGTTATGTATGAAGAAAAACTATCCCAAGACGTAGAAAAAGCAGTTCCAAAAGCCAAGGAAGTTGTGAAGAAGTTGATATATAGCTTCTAGGGGCGGACGACGGGACTCGAACCCGCAACCACTGGAGCCACAGTCCAGTGCTCTGACCACTTGAGCTACGTCCGCCATAACTTATAATAGTATTATAAACATTCCCTTACCATAAACTCTAGTTTTCTATCTAACTAATCTAAACTTAAGGAAACAGCAATTACGATTGCGGGTTGTGTAAAAATAGG
The DNA here is from genome assembly GCA_025061835.1 of Spirochaetota bacterium. Taxonomy (NCBI): domain Bacteria; kingdom Pseudomonadati; phylum Spirochaetota; species Spirochaetota bacterium. The sequence goes on along the minus strand of JANXAC010000013.1, from coordinate 34,019 downwards.
GAGATACGACCTCTCCCTATAAGCAGAACTATAATACACTATTAAAGTGTTATTACGAGATCAACCTTTCCAGCGAGTTTTGAATACAAGTCAGGGAAGCATCCAACTTCAACTCCATCAACAGTATTCACAACATAGCACTCGGCGGGATTCTTTCTACCTTCTCCTGTTATAGGATCACACCACTTAGGCTCACCTTTTGCAAGTCCTCTCTCAAGAGCGCAAGCATCGCACATCATAAGTATTATTCCTTTTTCTTTCGCTATTTTTGATAACCTTTCACCTATAGGATTACCCTTCTGTAGAACCATAGTGTTGTCATCAAAGAAGAACATTGCTACAACCTGTGCTACATGAGTTCCTACTTCAAGCTGTGGTAAAACCATCTGTGCTATCTTGTAAGAAGCAGCTCTTGGTGATGAGACAAGATATGCCACTCTCATAGACTACCTCCAAGGAAAATTATGGTAGGAATACAACACCTACTTCTCCCCCTAGGTGTCTATGTAGGAAATCATAACCAATTCTAAACCTGAACCAATCCAGTTCTAGATCAAGTCCTAGTCCAGCTCCAAAGTGTACATCATCAAAGTGCGTATGTATATGAAGTTCTGCTAATACGCCCAAATGAATTCCGATTAGGCTTTCAAGTATTAATGCAGGTGATAGACCTACATCAAGCCATAGTTCGGGAGCAAAGCTGAACTTAGATTCCAATCCAGTAACGAAAAGATGGCTTACTATGTCTATTTCAGAGAAATAATTTAGCATACCAATAAACTTACCTTGAGTTAAGGGATTTGAATAATGATCACTGTGACGTGAGTGATGGTGGTGACTGCCGTTATGAATTTTAACCTTGCGTGGGAAAGTGTGCTTTGATGCTTCAGAACTATGATTATCGCCATTGTGGCTATAGTGTGGTTCAAGTGAATAACCTAATCCGAGTCCGAATATGTTATACATTACGGGACCTATCCCTCCAACATCAAATCTTGGCATAAACCAGAACTCTTTCCATTTGACTACATCGTCTTCTATTTTGATAGTTGTCAGATTTACGAGCAAATCAAGGTTGTGAAACAACCCGACTCCTCCTAGAAAGTTAAATTCATATTCAACGGGTGCGAAGCCTATCATATATCCAATGTCAAACGAGAAACCTTCAGTGATGTCTCTCGCGATGCCATGTCCCTCAGCAATTGCTACCAGACACAGTAGCACTATAGTTGAAAATATTATCCTTCTCATATCCCTATCCTCCCCATATGGATATTTTGAATAAAAATTTATCAAAATTTTGTGAATCTGTCAACTTTTATTAAGATAGCATTCAAAAAATTTGCCGTATGTCTTATGCAGGAAGAGGAGTAAGTTTGTGGTATGTTGTAATTATGTCTCTCAAAGGTAGAGTATGAAGCTCTTCTTGTTAGAAGGTATCAAACGAATATTAAGCAAAATAGAAAGGATAATCGGTGTGAGAACAGAGGCAGAAGAAAGAGGCAGGAGGATACTCTAATTGTCCTGATAGATGTTCTTATATCACTCTTTACACTATCTTTCACTTAATCAAACCAAGATATTAAAAATTTCTTGGATTTTCTGTGGTTTTTTTGATTAAAATTTGACTGTTATGAATGTATTTATAACAGGTGCTACGGGTTTTGTAGGTAGAAATGTTCTTGAAAAAATACTCCAGAAAAATGTTAATGTAAAGGTTTTGATAAGAGATTATCGTAAGTTAGAAAAGATATTCAAGAGTTTTCCTAATAAATCTTACCTTAAGAATGTAGAGATAATAAACGGTGATATAACTCTTCCCGAAAGTTATTCACATTACCTCAAAGATGTTGATGTGGTTCTCAATCTTGTCGGCATAATAAGAGAGTTTCCAAAGAGAGGTATAACATTCTGGAAGTATCATTACGAGGCAACTAAGAATTTGGTAGATAATTCATTAAAATATGGTGTAAAAAGGTTCATACAGATGAGTGCTTTAGGTGCTTCTGGGACAACAAAATCACAATATTACCTTACTAAATACAAAGCAGAAAAGTATGTTATAGAATCGTTTGAGAATTGGATAGTTTTAAGACCTTCAATAATAATAGGTCCTGACGGAGAATTCACAAGACTTATTTACTCAATGGTTAGAATTGGTATAGTTCCAATAATAGGAGATGGCAGTTATGTTATAAGACCTATATCAATCACAACTTTGTCAAATTTCATATCATATTTGATTACCGAACCTTCTATTAACAAAAAGGAATTCAATTTAGTAGGACCTAAAGAATACACTTACAAAGAGTTTATAGACACATTTGCATCCGCCATAGGAAAGAGGAATTACACAAAGGTTCATCTACCTGTCCCATTAGTCAGATTCTTTGCAAGTATCTTCGGTAGGTTTAGGTTTTTCCCTATAACTAGCGAAAACTTGGATATGCTCTTAAAGGGTAATACATTCTACTTTGATGTTCTTGAGAAAATGCCAATAAAGAACATCCCCATAGAGGAAGAGATTAAAAAGTTGAGGTATGAAAGATGAGTAGTTATCTTGAAAGGGTAATAGTAGCCGTTGATGTTGTAGATTACGCAGAATTTGAGAAAGTTTTTTCTAGGACTAGGGAACTTTTCTCATGGTATAAGATACATTCAATATTTCTTTCGGAACATAGTAGGGTTTGTGATGAGTTGAAGGAAAATGGAAAGAAGATATTTCTTGACCTTAAGTTTTTTGACATTCCTGCTACGGTGGAGAAACACATAAGGGTAGTGTCAAGATTTTCAGATATGATAACTATTCACTTACTCTCGGGTAGAGATACAATTAGGGTTGCCGCTGAAGTCTCCAAAGAGTGTAACACAATACCAGTTGGTGTTTCAGTGCTAACGAGTTTCACTGATGATACTATCAGAGAAATTGGTATATGTAATAGTATTGTTGATGAAGTTTTGAGACTAGTTGAGTTAGGTATTGGATGTGGTATCACACATTTTGTTTGCTCTCCGATGGAGGTTAAGATTTTAAAGAATAGGTTTGATGGCATAACGGTAATTACACCGGGGGTGAGGATAAGTTCAAATGTTGACGACCAAAAACGGATAACGACCCCTAGAGAAGCATTCGCCAGTGGTGCTGACTACATAGTTATGGGTAGAGACTTAATAAGATTGACTAAAGTTGATGATATATTATCCTACATTTGATTTCTAATCATCTTTGTCTTCTTCTAGCCTTTTATGTTCAATTAATTCAGTTAGTTTCTGAATAACTTCCTCTTCATCTACACCATTAGCAATTACTTCAATTGTATCACCTGGTAGGATATTAAGAACGATGATACCAAGAGTGCTTCGTGCATCAACAACATTATCATCTTTTTTTATCTCAACTCTTGACTTAAAATCTTTCACTGTTTCATAAATTCTAACTGCTGGTCTGAGATGGACACCATATTTACCTGTTATAGTAAATTTTTTTCTTATCATTGTTTTACCTTCTTCTCTTTATTCTTTCATTCATTATAGCAGTTTCTATCAAGAACGAAATATTTCTACCAGGACTTACAGGTATCGTTTTCTTTGGTAATTTTATTTCTAAAATCTCATAGATTTCAACATTATTACCTATTCTGTCTATAACCATTGAATTATCCCAATCAACTAGTTCTATTACGATGTCTATTTCTTTCTTAGGGATAGTAAAACCTGTTCCGAACATTTGTTCAACATTTATGATACCTATACCTCTCACTTCAATAAGGTTTGAAAGATTCTGGTTGTATGGGAATGCAACTGCTCTGTATCCTTCAGGATAGCGTATTTTCTTTATAAGCACAACATCATCGGCAACAAACCTATGTCTCCTACTTAGTAATTCTAGCCCAACCTCACTTTTTCCAATACCACTCCTACCGATAATCAAAACTCCATATCCGAAGATGTCAAACATCCCCCCATTAACAACAACCCTAGGAGCTAACTCGTTGTTTAGGATGAGTTCAACTGAAAAGGTAAGTTGATAGGTATCAATATTACTAGTTATCATTGGAATACCTTTGGAATCTGCAAGGTCAAGAAAGTCTTCTGGCAACTCCTTACCGTCAGATATAATACAGCAAGGTATGTCAAAAGATAGAAACTTCTCAAAGTTTTTTATACCTTCAGTATTCCTATCAAGATAGACTTTGTGTATATAGGATTGCTCACCTCTTCCTATTATTTGAACCCTGTCGTATGCAAAATTATCAAAAAAACCAACTAATGACAGACCGGGTCTGTTTGTAACAACAGAGGTTATTTCTTTTACCTTAGCGTTTTCTTTGCCCCCTATTATTTCTAAGTTCAGGTTATACTCTCTAAGGGCGATCTCTACAAAATCCTCTACAGTCATTGTCTCTTCTTTCTTGCCTCTCTCATTCTGGTTGTTTTCTTCTTCTTTCTCTCCTTTATTATTAGGTCATGAGCCATGTTTATTGTGTCAGTGATTGCTATCTTCCAATCGGTATGCTCATATTTTGCGAAAACCTTCGTATGGTCAACGAATACATCCATTTCACACAGTACTGAAGTAGTCGGAGTTGTGGAGATGAAGAAGTGTATTTTGGTGACCTTATCCTCTGCAAAAGATATTTTTGATAATTTATTGTTTATGTGTTCCCTAACATCGTCGGTTATCACAAACCCTTTGCCCTCTATCAGGACCTCCATATCCATTACCTCCTAAAATTATATCCTAAATGTAAAAAAGTTGTTTTTCAATAAAAAACGAGGAATTTAGGTTATTTTGAAAAGTTTTAAGAGGTATGTATATAATCTTTGAGTAATAGGTAGAATACATGGCTAGGGTTGTTCCTACAAAGTTGAACCTAATAAACGCAAGAGAATTCTTGAAGCTTGCAAGAGATGGAAGAAACCTACTTGACGAAAAAAAAGAGATCCTAATAACTAACATACTTTCAGTCATTAAGGAACTTAAGAAGGTAAGAGCGGAGTTTGACCAACTTACTAGGGAAATCTACAATGAATTCATATACATAAAGTCCATACTCGGTGATGAGTTTATCTATAACGAACTTAAATGTGCTAACATACGAGAGGTTGAGTTTGATATAATATACAAGAATGTGATAGGTGTTATCGTTCCAGTTGTCAAGTCAATGAATGTTAAGATGAATACTTCTGTGAATAACTCGGTGTTCTTCTCTTCATACAGGTTAGAATCACTAAAAGGTAAGTTTGAAATATTCTTGAAAAAAATGATAGAGGTTTCGGAAAAGGAGACAGTGCTGTGGAATTTAATAAAGGATCTAAAGAAAACCCAGCGAAGGGTTAATGCACTTGATAATGTTATAATACCAGAGATATTAGAGGATATTAAGTTCATTGTTGACTCTCTTGAAGACAGGGATAGAGAGGTAATATTCCAACTCCAGAGGATAAAAGGTAGAAAGACAAGAGAGGAATTGGTAGATGAAGAGTATTAGGATACTTGCTCTTGGAGATGTTGTTGGAACTAGGGCTGTTGAGATACTTTCAAAGTATATTCTTACACTCAGGGAAACACTACATCCTGATATCATCATTGTCAATGGAGAGAATTCAAGTGATAGAGGTATAGGAATAACCGAAAAGGAATACAAACTTCTCATATCTTCTGGAGTTGATGTTATAACTACTGGTAATCATATATGGAACAAAAAAGATGTTTATAAGTTCATAAACGAGTCAGATAGATTATTGAGGCCAATAAATTATCATCCTTCATTACCAGGAAGAGGTACTACTATTGTAAGTGTAAATAACTTAAAAGTTGCTGTTGTGAATGTGATCGGCAGTGTTATTATGGATGCACCATTTGTCTCACCATTCTATTCTGTTGAAAACGAAGTAAGTAAATTAAGAGAAGAAACCAACTTGATTGTAGTAGATTTTCACGCAGAAGCTACTGCTGAAAAGGTTTTGATGGGATGGTTTTTGGACGGTAAAGTTTCTCTCGTCTTTGGAACTCATACACATATTCAAACTGCTGATGAGAAAATACTACCAAATGGCACAGGATACATAACAGATATTGGTATGTGTGGCTTTCAAAAATCAGTAATAGGCAGCAAGATTGATGAGTCTATGAAAAGGATAGTTTTAGGTGTTCCTGAAAGACTTGACCCATCAACAGAGGGAGAATTCCAGATAAATGGTGTTATAGCAGATGTAGATGTGACAAGTGGTAAAACATTTAGCATAAGAAGGTTGAACCTTTCACTTCCAACTAGTTAGGGCAGTAACGGTGATGAATTATTTATTGTCAAACTAACTCTCCTTCAACACCTTCTCAACAAAATCCCTACCGCCCAAAACCATCCCTACCTCATTAGAGTATACCGACTCCGTCAAAAACCAAATAACCATTGCTTCCCTCTTGCTAATCCCCACTATTACAACAACCTTAATGTGTCCCTTGACATTCCTAATCTTTCTTCCCTAAACACCATTCTCATCAATAACTATCCCTCTAACACCAGCCTTCTTCAAAAAACTCATATCCACCTCCAGCATCTTCTCATTAATTACATTCCTCAACTCTCCTAACCTCTTCAAACGGTTAGTGTATGTTTGAGATGTGTATGTCTACCCCTAGTTTTCTCTTCACAACCCTCTTGCTTGCCTATATGAAAGCCTCCCCAGGGTCATAAGAACATCCATCATGACAATCATAGTATCCTTGTGTTTCTTCCTTATGCATCTGTCTTTGTAATAGGCTTTGCAAATTATTCTTTCTATCTTGCTGTGTATTTGCTCAATACCTTCCAACAAGAAGAACACCATACCCTATCTCCGAGAGACATGATTTCAATATACTTTCACAAACCCATTCTTCTTCCTACCCTATCTCTAAAGACATACAGCAATTTTTCGAACACCCTCATTGAATCTTGAAATGTATTGAAGGTCTTATTATAATATTCCTGTGAATATAAAATGGATAACTTTAGTATGGATTTTTACAACAATAATTCTACTTGGATGTTTTACCCCTACCAAGAAGGTAATTATCTTTAGTTCTTTCAAGGAAGAAAAAACAAACTATACTTACGAAAGGAATAAATATTCCTATGGCGTTTTGATGTCTTCTTACAACACTATGAGATTTCTTAAAGGTTATAGTATATCAGAACCTATAGCCCCTAACTTCAATTATAATAGCTACACTGAAATGGTTAATAACAACAAAAATGCTGACCTATACCTAACAAGTACATATTCTATAAACAAAGGCTTACTATCATACACAATCAATATACATAATAATCAAGGGAATATAATCTGGTCTTACAAACTTGAGAAAGTTTTAGATAACGATAATATTGAAGAAACATTGTTTGAAGTGGCAGATACCATATCATTGAAATACTCTAGCATCCTTATGAACAAAGAAGTAGGTTTCAGTAAGATATCAATTGAGATAACTGGAACAAACGAAAGACTAGTTGATATTCATCTCAACGATCAGATGGTTTATAGTAAAGTAGGAAATGGATTCAGAGGTAGCATTCCAGTAATAAGTGGAATGGACTATAATATAAAGATATCCGACAGTGATACCAAGGAAAGTTTAGCAAGCGGATTAGTTAGTATAGAAAGAGAAAACACTAAATCATTAGTTATACACAACTCAAAGGAAGTAAAAATACTAGGAGCCGATGAACTTATCGGTAGGAGATTATTCTTTGAGGTTGGCAGTGGAAGTCTTGGTATGATATCTATAGGGATATTATACAAATTTTCAAGAGAAGTTATTGGTGAATTTGCAGTAGGTACAAGTATCCTACCGATAGATGATACGATTCTTACAAAATTCTCTACTGAAGTAGGTGGTAGATACAACTTTTGGAGTGCAGATATATTCTCACTTTCAGGTTTATCAAAAATCTATTTAAGTTATTATAACAATCAAATATCTAGGTCTCTCGGTTTAGCAATAGGTGTAGGAGGAGAGATTGGGTTCGCTAAACTTGATATAGGGTTAAGCACATCGTTTATAGGATTTCAAAATGTTCAAATAGGTCCTTACTGGAAATTGTCTATATACTTCTAAATTAGGTTAATTCTCAACATTACGCTATCCAAACTCCGGTTTCAAAAATTTGAAATCATTTTACACCAATGTTTAGAATTAGTCGGAGTTTTGGAGAAAGTTATGCCTAGGTCGGTAAAGAAAGGTCCGTTTATTGATAAGCACTTATACGAAAAGGTATTGGAAATGTCTGAAAGAAAAGAGAAGACACCAATAAAAACTTGGTCCAGAAGATCTACTATAATACCCGAAATGGTAGGATTAACAATATCAGTGTATAACGGCAAAACATTCATACCCGTATACATAACAGATCAGATGATAGGGCACAAGCTTGGTGAATTTGCTCCGACAAGGATATTCAGAGCACACGGTGGTAAAAAAGCAGAAGTAACACCACAGAAGTAAGGAGGGGCTATGGAAGCAGTTTGTAGAGCAAAGTATCTGAAAATATCTCAAAAAAAGATGGTAAGGTTTGTTAATGTAGTAAAAGGAAGAAGACTGGATGTTGTATTATCCTATCTAGACATCCTACCGCACAAAGGAGCAAAACTCCTTTCAAAGGCTTTGAAATCCGCTTATGCGAACTTGAAACACAAAGGTTCTAAATCGGAAATGAAGGATGTTTATGTGAAAGACATTAAGGTAAATCAGTCAATCTCACTAAAAAGAGTTATACCGAGATCAAGAGGTAGTGCAGACATAATAAGAAGAAGGTTTTCTAGTGTATATGTTCTTGTATCAGATGAAATTCAGAAAAAGGAGGCATAGTATATGGGTCAGAAAGTTCATCCATTCGGATTGAGAGTAGGAATATCTGAAAAATGGATTTCAAACTGGATTGCTTCAAGCAGAGAAGAACAAGTTAATAATGTAGTTGAAGACAACAATATAAGAAAATTCATAACATCAAGGTATAGACTATCAGGTATCTCAAAGATTGAAATATCTAGGTTTGCTTCTAGGATTGATGTAATTATTTACACTTCACAACCTGGCGTGATAATAGGTAGAAAAGGAACGGAAATTAAGCTACTTGAGGAAGAGATAAGAAATAATGTCCTAAAAAGTTCAGATAAAGAACTTAATGTATCAGTTATTGAGATAAAGAGACCTGACACGGACGCACAGATAGTTGCAGAAAACATAGCAAAACAGATTGAGATGAGGATACCTTACAAGCGAGCGATGAGAAGAGCATTACAGAAAGCAGTTGATTTAGGAGTAAAAGGTATAAGAATAAGATGCTCTGGGAGATTGGGTGGTGTTGATGTTGCTAGATCAGAAGAGCTTAAGTTTGGAACTATTCCATTAAGTACATTAACAGCAAAGGTAAAATACGGCTTTGCTGAAGCAAACAGCACCGTAGGAATAGTCGGTGTAAAAGTCTGGATATATGAATAGGAGGTAGGTTATGCCTTTGTTAAGTCCCGCTAACCCAAAATGGAGAAAGCCACACACCGCAAAGTTAAACGGAGTTGCTACTGATACACATCTTGCTTTCGGAGAGTACGGTGTGATTGCACTTGAGCCTACATTCATAACAGATAAGCAGATAGAAACAGTCCGCGTCCTTTTGTCAAGACAGATGCCAAAAGGTGGTAAATTCTGGTTGAGGGTTTTCCCCGACAGGTCTCGCACGAAAAGACCTCTTGAGACAAGAATGGGTAAAGGTAAGTCAGATATTGATCACTGGGAAGCAGCAGTAGTAAGAGGTAAGGTGATATTTGAATGGTCTGGTGTAGATGAAGAGTTTTCAAAAAAGATTGCAAAAAAAATCTCCGCAAAAATAGGTATCAATGTTAAATTAATCAAAAGAAGCGAAATACTCTAGGAGGATAACAATGTCCTTTACAAAAAAGACAAAACAACTTTACCAAAATATGAAAATAGACGAACTCAAAAAAGAGCTTGAGAAATTTACATCAGAGTATACATCAATGATCATAAGCAAATCAACCAAACAACCTGATAACCCGATGAAAATTAGAAGAACTAGAAGATTAATAGCATTGATAAAAACCCTCATAAGAGAGAAAGAACTTGGTATAAGGAAGTAATGATAGAGGTTGTAAACCTGTCAAAACACTTCTTCGTTGACAAAAAGAAGAAGGTCATTTTTGAAAATGTCTCCTTTGAGATAAGAGAAGGTGATTTCATATCTCTGACAGGTGAGTCTGGCTGTGGTAAAACAACACTTCTTAAGATCATAGCAGGAGTTGAACCACCATCTTCAGGATATATAGTTTATGATGGAGTTGTGCCTAGAGTCTTTAAGGATCTATTCATCTCAAACTATCGCGGCAAAAACATTGGTTTTGTATTCCAAACATTTGAGCTCGTTGAACAGGTTTCTGTCCTTGACAACATCCTTCTTCCTATATACATATCAGGTGAGTCTAAAAGTAAGTATGTTGATAAAGCGAAAGAAATCTTAAGATATGTAGGAATGGAAGAGTATATAAACAGTGATGTTAGGATCTTGTCTGGTGGTCAAAAACAGAGAATTTCTCTAGCAAGAGCACTAATAAGGTCTCCTAAATACATATTCGCAGACGAACCTACTGCTAACCTTGATGAAAAGAACTCACTTGAGATAATATCACTGCTAGAGAAGATAAATCAGGAGCAGAATGTTGGAGTGGTTTTTATAACACACCGTCAGGATGTGATGGAATACTCAAACAAAATAATATCAATTATAAACTCAAAGATTACAATTACAGAACATAAAAGAGTAGAACAAGAAACATACCAAAGAAAAAGACGACAAAAGTCTAAAGAACATAACTAGCAGACTTTTTCACCCTATTCATAATTGAATATGCTATCCCACTATTACCGAGGTTTTCAACAAATAGGAATTCAACACCTTCTCTGTCAAAAAACCTATAGTATAGAAAGAGATTTCTAGCGCACTCAAGTAAATCGTTCCCGCACCATTCCACCTTAAGAATATCCTTAAAACCCAAATTTATAAGATAAAGTTCCAAGTCATTTATAAAATCAAACTTTCCTAAAATTCCTATTCTACCATTTCCAACAACCTTAAAGAATTCATCCAACTTACTCTTATCATTCAAAAGAACTACTTTTGACTTTGGAGAGTAGTGTTTATACTTCTGTCCCGGAGAGATTGGTCTTTCAGATGAAAAGTTCTCAGAATACTCAACAAAAACTGGTTTTGAAAACTTATTTTCACTGACAAAACCCTCAAGGTCTTCCTTCGTAATGAAACCAGGTCTTAGTATAAGTATCTTAAACCTATCACTCTCTTCCTTAACCAATACAACTGTTGACTCAATTCCTATATGAGTCCTACCGCCATCTATTATATATGGTATTTTCCCTCTGAACTCTTCAATAACGGAAACTGGATCGGTAGCACTTGGCTTACCCGACAGGTTAGCACTCGGAGCTGAAACTGGAACACACGCAAGTTCTAAAAGTTTTTGAGCGATAATGTTGTAAGGTATCCTTATTCCAACGGTATCGAGTCCAGCGGTTACAACTGAAGACACAACACCACAACTCTTAAGAACAACAGTTATAGGTCCTGGCATAAACTTGCTAATTATACCTTCTTCAACTTCGTTTGATATAATAGCATATTTTCTTATAACATCTTTTGAGTGTAGATGAACTATTAGAGGATTATCTTGTGGTCTTCCCTTGACTTCAAATATCTTTCTGACAGAATTATCTAGAAGTGAATTTGCGCCGATACCATATACCGTTTCAGTTGGAAAAGCGACTAATTCACCATTCCTCAAAGCAGTGGCAGGTTCTATTAAAACCTCGTAATCTGTCTCAATACTTTCAGGAGATACCCTTATTATCTTAGTCTTCATAACACTAGTAATCACTCTCTCTTACTCTTAACGAAGAGGTAAAAACAAGAATATCTTCCTTTATCAACTCAGGTTCTACGAATGACTTTATGTGTATCCACAGATCAAAACTCTTAAGTTGATGCTTCTTATTTCTTAGAATTTCAGTGATAATTCTTTTCACTCTATTCCTAACTACCGATTTCTTACTGAACTTTTTAGAGACGGATACAGCAACTCTTAAAACATCCATGTCATTATAACACACCCTTACAAAACCAAACTTAAATTCTATCTTTCTACCCCTCTCTACCAACTTCCTAAAGTCTCTCAAATTCCTTATCTTGTGTATTTTAGACGGAAATGATAAACTATTTTCTTCTTGAACCAAGTTCTTCATATAACCTTACAACAGGAATATCCAGATAACCTAAAACCAGGAGCGAGTGAAAAACTAAGTCAGCAAGTTCGTGTATAATTTCCTTTTCATCACCATTTTTTGATGCTATCACAAACTCTCCTGCTTCCTCTGAAACTTTCTTAAGAATCCTATCAATCCCTTCCTTCATCTTTTTAGCAACATAGGAACCCTCTGGCATAGTTTTCTTTCTTTCCAGTATGACTTGATAAACTTCGTCTATCACACTAGAAGAGAAAACGGAATTGTCATCACCTCTGTAGAAGCAAGAATAATTACCTGTATGACAGGTAGGGCCTTTAGGATAAACTTTAACAAGCAAAGTGTCGTTATCACAGTCAATAGTAATACTCTCTACCTCGTGGTAATTACCTGAAGTCTCACCCTTGTTCCATAACTTCCCTCTTGACCTACTCCAGAACCAAGTTTTACCAGTCTCAATGGTTTTTTCAAGGGCATCTCTATTCATATACCCAAGCATCAAAACTTCACCACTAGATACATCCTGAATTATAGCAGGCACAAGCCCTTTATCATCAAATCTAATCTCTTCAATAGAAAAACTAACCTTAACCATAACCTAGCATATTAAACTAGAGAGTTTATCAATATCAATATCAGGAACTTCAAAGTCAGACTCTGCAAATTCCCTAACTTTATCAATACCCTTTTCAGTTATTGAAAACATCATTTTTCTCTTGTCGTTGAGACCTACTTCCCTAACAATGTATTTATTCTTTTCAAGGGAGTCAATTATCTTTGACATCCTAGATTCCGATATCCCCATCTCCCTTGAAAGTTCGCCAGCAGATAATTTTGTTACGTTCAGAAGACACAAAACCATTATCTCATTAGCAGTTATACCAAACCTTTTCTTTATACTCCTCTCAAGCCTATAAACCAAAGAGAATATTCTCCTAAGCCTACATATATTTTCCATCCAGACCTCCAAGAGTTCAAAATTTTACATAGTAAAAAATTATTAACAATAACTTTTGATAATATCAAGATTTTTTCTGATGGTTTTCAAAAAATGTATATTCTGCAACAGAACATATCATCCTCCCATACCTTTCACAAACTCTGTCAACTTAACACTCCCCCATATTCTCACCTATATCCTCTCCTATTCAACACCCCCTCATCAAAAAACCTACCACCCAGAACCATCTTCAAGAGTATCCCCATCAAACATCCAACAACTCTTGCCTTACCTCTCTACTATGCCCCACTATCACAACAACCTTAATGTCTATTGACTTCCCTAATCCCAATTCCCCCAACACCAGTTCCATCAACATCTATTCCCCTCACACCAGCCTCCCTCAAAAAACTCATCCCTATCTCAAGTATCTTCTCATTAATCACATCCATCAACTCTCCCAATCTCTTCAAACGGTAGTGTATGTTTGAGGTGTGGATGTCTATCACCAATCTTCTCTTCACAACCTCTCTTGCTTAAAAATTGTTATCAAAATTTTCAATAGTTTAAAATTTCTTAATGCATGGAGTAAGAGATGGTAAAATATTACCAGATAATGAATGGTATAGCAAGGGTTTCTAATGATCAGCAATCTCCAGTTATCGTTTTCGTTGAACCAAGTGACGATGAGTTAGAAACACTCAAGCAACTAGGTATAAGCGAACATGATATAACATCATCGTTTGACATTGAGGAGATAGCTCGTATTGAAATATACGACGATGGTGGTGTATTTATTGTTTGGAAGATACCAAAGAATTACTCTTATGGAGGGCAGTTAGTTTTCAATGTCTCGTCGGTTGGTATATTCTTTGACAATAATAAAATTGTATTCATCTTGCCAGACGAAATGGGAATATTTGAGTCAAAGTACTTTAGAAACATAAATAGCATACAAGATATTCTTCTGGCATTTCTTCAAACTACTATAAACCATTTCTACGGACATCTTAGAGGTATAAAAATTGTTTCATCAGAGATAGAAACAAAAATTAATACATCTCTTGATAACAAATACCTTCTTCAAATGTTCAGTTTGAGTGAAAGTCTTGTGTATTATCTTAACGCATTAAACTCAAATCTTGGTGTTCTGATAAAGATCAAAGAGTATAGGGATAAGATAGGTTTCAGTAAGCAATCCTTTGAAAAGCTTAAAGACCTCATAATAGATAATAGACAGTGTTACAAGCAGGCAAGGATACTGTCTATGGTTTTAGCTGAAGTAATGGATGCAAGAGCAAGCATAGTGAATAATAATATGAATATCCTTATAAAAAACCTTACTATCATAAATGTAGTTATGCTACCACTCAATCTGATAGCGAGTATAGGTGGTATGTCCGAATATACGATGATGACAGAAAGTCTAGGTATTTCCTGGCCTATCGCTTACCTTTCTTTTCTCGTTTTCACTTTCATTCTTGGAATAGGTATAGTCTTCATCCTCAACGCATACATAAATAGGTTTATGTATAGAAGATCCAAAAGATAATATGTTTTTATATATCGTCAAAAGAATTCTACTCATAATCCCAACCTTTATAGGAATAACTATAGTAATATTCCTAGTCGTTCATCTCGCTCCTGGAGATCCGATAAAAGGAATGATTGGCGAGTTAAGCAATAAACTCTCCCCAGAAGCTTATGAAAACTTCAAGCGCTCCTACGGTCTTGACAAACCTATACTTGAGAGATACCTAATATGGTTTAGAAACTTTATATTGTTTGACTTTGGTAATTCTTTTCAATACGGAAAGAAAGTTTCAGAACTCATACTTGAAAGATTACCTGTAACGATAACGATAAACATTCTATCCCAACTCATAATACTCATATTTGGTATAACGATAGGTGTCCTAGCTGGAATACACAGAGGTAAGTTGTTTGACAAAACATCTAGTGTTGTCCTATTTGGATTATACTCTCTCTTTGAGCCATGGGTTGCACTAATGTTGCTTCTTATACTTGCAATCTGGCTTGGTATCTTTCCAATCGGTGGTTTTACATCTATAAACTTTGACGAGATGAATTTCTTTGAAAAACTTATGGATGTAGCATACCACGTTACTCTACCAGTCATAGTTCTATCTTACGCTGGAATAGCATTCGTAGCAAAAGTAGTAAGAACATCAATAATTGAAGTATCAAATCAGGAGTATGTTAAGTTCGCTAGGTCTCTAGGTATCTTGGAAAGAAAAGTTAGATTTCACTATATCTTAAGAAATAGCCTGATACCAGTGATAACGATATTCAGTACTGTCTTACCAGCACTAATAGCAGGAAGTATAATAATTGAAAAGATATTCTCTCTTCCCGGGATAGGACAACTCTTTTACAACGCGGTGTTTTCAAGAGATTATCCGATAGTGATGGGATTAAGTGCGATATCAGCATTACTCACTCTAGTAAGCCTACTGATAGCTGATATTCTCTATGTGATCGCTGACCCAAGAATAAAATTTTCAAGTCAGCATTAGAATTTATCTCTCCTCGTAATAGCTTATTATTGACGCGATCTTCTCAACGTCAGGTGTGAAAATAGAAATTTTGTCCTTATTCTTAAGATAAACAACTAACTCTCTAATGTTTTTGGAAATGTCCTTAAATCTTAAAGTTATCAATAGGATAGGTATTGATAGAATATCTTCAAGTATTGATATAAAAGGTCTCTTTGACAGAAAGTGTTTGAATGATGGTGATTTTTCGTCTTTCTCAAGAACGCTAGTTGGGACGTCAAAGTCAGCAATTTTATCAATAAGAAAATCTTTCGTTGAGATGATTATACATCCACCACTCCATACTCTTATTCCAAACTCAATCAAGGACAAATTCGTTGGAAGTTCCTTCAGATAACCTCCTATGGATGTGAATAAGTTTCTGTTGTAGATACCAAGAAAGTTATTTGGTGTCAAGCTTGCGGGATTTTTAGCATTATCCAAGACAACCCAATCAAGTTTATTACCACTTATTCCGATCTTAACGGTCTCCGTTATCCTCTTAGCTTGATATATTACCGTCGGTGTGATACATAGAAGAGTTGGTTCGGCACTGAAGATGTCTCTTATGCTCTTTGTGTTTAGAAGTGAAGGTCTGTAATTAACCGTCATAACCAAAACAAGCTGGGAACTTGCAAGCGAAATAGCAGTGCTAACAGCTTCTGATATGGTTATATCCTCATCAGGTATAATAATCCTCGCTTTATCAAGAATATCTCCAACATCAGTTATATCAGTCTTTGAAGTATCAACATACATAATCTCAATGTTTGATATACTTCCGAAGAAAGAGACTATATCATCAACACGGTTTTTAAAGGCGTATAGGCTCTTCTTTCCTATATAGGCGACTGTCAGTGAGTATTTCTTCTGAGACTTTTTGTCAACTCTGTTTGTTATATCAACAAAGTTTGGCATACCTTTTTCAACAATTTTCGGATATTCTTTTAGAATTCCTAAAGAATTGACAGTAAGTCGTAAATATTTTCAACTTCAACCAGATCTATACCTTCTTGAAAACTCTTGGGCTTGTTATTCTTCGGAACTATTACTTTCCTGACACCTACTCGCTTGAGCTCTGGTATCCTTATGTCAAAGTAAGGAACAGGTCTAACCTCTCCAGCTAGACCTATCTCACCAAACGCAGATAGATCCCTTGGAACTTCCTTGTTTTTAAGACTTGAAAGTATTGACAGTGCTACCGCAAGGTCTGTACCTGTTTCCTTTACTTCAAAACCAGATGTTATGTTTAGATAAATGTCATAAGTTGATAATTTTGTATTCAGATACTTGTCAAGTATCGCAGATAGCATATATAGTCTGTTTGTGTCTATACCATCCGCTGTTCTTTTCGCAAAACCAAACTGTGTAGCATTAACAAGAGACTGGACTTCTACTACTATACCTCTAACTCCCTCAACAACACAACACAAAACACTCCCAACCAAAGAAGGAGTATATGTTGAAAAGAATGTAAAATCTGGAACATCCTCAAGCCCACTACTTGAAAGATTATACAAAGCCACGCTGTTTGTAGGACCAAACCTATTCTTCACAGTTCTCAATATCCTATAACTACCTTTGCTATCCTTGTCTATGAGTATAATAGTATCCACAATATGTTCAATTGCTTTAGGACCTGCTATCATTCCCTCTTTGTTTATATGTCCAATTATGAAGGTAGTTATGTTTTTATACTTCGCTATTTCGGTTATCCTTGCTGTTGTCTCCCTAACCTGTGTTATGCTTCCGGGTGATGATAAAAACCTATCCGAGTATATATTCTGTATTGAATCAACAATCAGAAAACGGTAGTTTCCAGAAAGGATAAAATCAACAATGTTCTCAAGTTTAGTTTCAGGAAACAGGAAGATGTTTGGGTTATCTATTTTTAGTCTCGTACTCCGAATTTTTATCTGCTCGTTTGATTCCTCACTATTCACATACAAAACTTTACCAACCTTTGCTAGATTATCTGCTATCTGTAAGACAAGAGTAGATTTACCAATTCCTGGCTCTCCTGCTATCAGAGATACCTGTCCTTCTACTAGCCCACCGTTAAGAATATTATCAAATTGCTTAAGGTTTGTAGGTATCCTTTTTGTATCAGAGAACTCAATATCAACTATACTTTTTGGATAGATTTTTTCAGATATTATTACAGTTTTGCCTCTCGGTGTTTCATCTTTTTCTTCTTCAGCAAATGTGTTCCACTCGCCGCAAGATGGACACCTCCCCATCCATTTTGATGTTTCTTGCCCACAGACTTGACAGACAAAAACAGTCTTTGGTTTAGCCATATTTACTTCTTTACATTCTCATCAAATTTCATCCTCCATATACCACTAGTATCTTTCTTATACACTGCCTCTCTCATTTTATCTATATTAACATTTGGAACATTCTTTGCGAGTATATAACAGAATTGACCAGTTTTATCCTTCTTTATAACGGCATCTTCTATCCTTCTTATATTAACCTTATCAGGAAACTTCTCAGCAAGAAGAATACACCATTTCCCCCTTTGATCCATCTTCAAAACTATGTCTTCTAACTCCCTAACATCCTTGTCAGATAGATACAGGTTGTTCCTATGAATGTAAGAAAATATCTCTTCAAGAGACGATAGCGATTTTACATCTTCCAACGAAAACTTTTTCATAAAAACAATTTTAAAATACTACAAAGGTAAAGTAAAAAATAAAATATCAAACCCTAACTACACAAACTTATGCTCTCACCAGGGTTTCAATCGTAAAGGTGTTAATCCCCCTAGAAGTGCTATGAACCTTCATTTGCTTGTTTCTAATTTTTTGCTTATTTTACAAAAGCATTGAGTATTAATATTAAAATTCAGTTAGGTTTATGGAACTAACCAATAAGATAAGAGTAATACAACTTTTAGGCTTGGTAAATTTTGTAGTTGTAATTATACTCTCTTTGGTTTTACTAACTCTTTCAACCTCAATAACCCTACTCATATTTGACTTCAACTACTTTATTCCTACCCTGGTATTTGTATTCCTTATAGTTATCTTGATAACATCATCTCTCGTATTTGTCATAATCAGACTTTCTAGTTTCTTTCTTCTATCTTACTCAAAGATAGAGACACTCATCTTCTCAAGGAGAAGATTTCTAATTGACTCGCTCGTAGAAGCACACAAAAAAGGTTTTAATCTTTTAAACAATAGTGAAGTTAGTTCTTTAGACTTATCCCTAACTAGGATACTCAAAAACCAAACTCTAACCTTCATAGGTCTTCTAATTGCTACAATCCTCGTATCAAATCTGCTACTAATTGAAAACAGAGGTCTGAAGGAGTTTTTGAACTTTACTTTCGCTGATCCTAAGGTTGAGTATAGTAAATTCGTATCTCTATCCATACCATTTAGAGTAGAAGTCATACCAAACTATTCAGGAGAATTCTTCGTATCAGCGGAGAGAACGATAGCATTAGAGAGATCAAATAACACCTTCATCGGAGAGATGACAACGACTTCAACGAATATTCAACTATTCGTAAGAAAATACGGGCTTATTAGACATATAAGAACGCTAACTCCTAAATACTTATCAGAATTCACACTCCTCAATCAGAGGATTGATATTTTTTACAGAGACATACCAATAGCATCTTACGACTATATTCCCTCTACTGAAGTAGTGAGAGGTAGCAGAGTGGTTATGAATTTTGAATTCTCTTACGATGTCTCAAAAGTTAGTTCTGGGAAAGGTTCTGTATGGAAGTATGGCGATAAGAGTAATAAAATAATCATACCGTTTGTTGCTAAATCTAATTCGGTTATGAACATAAATATTACCGATGTATTTGGTAGGCAATTTAAGATTGAGAATGTAACATTTTTAGTGAGAGACAACGATATACCTATTGTTGAGATAAAGTATCCAGACAGAGACCTTACTCTGATACCAAGGTTTGTTCTAGATGGATATGGTGAGATAACCGATAGTGATCGGATTGTCTCAAGTTGGATGGAAGTAATTGTAAGTAACTCACTTACAGGTCTTGAAAAACGATTTAATACAAACAACAAAAATATTTCATTCTCCTACGATGGGAACTTCAAGTTCTCTTTAAATTCCTCTGGGTTCCTACCTGGTGATTACATAAGTGTTTATGTGTATGCGAAGGACTTGTTCGGTGCAGTAGGTGTTGGTAAAAGGAGTATTTACATACCTACCTTCTCACAGATTGCTAGGATGCTAAATCAAGGACTACAGGATCTGAAAGACGAGGTATCAAAACAAAAGGATGATACTTTAAACACTAGGTATCAGCTAAGTAGGAGGAATGTGTCTCAATCAAAAATTTCTGAAAAATTACAGTCTCTCAAAAGTCTTTCAACTAATCTCGTTGAGTTTTCAAGGAATGTAAAGGACATTTACCAACAACTTGACAGGACTGGTGGGCTTAAGGAGGAGTTTGAAAGACTTGAACAGATATCCACGAAGTTAGAAAGATTGCTAAATGATAAAGAGTTTAGAGAGATTGTGGATAAGTTGTCAAGAGACAAAACATTTGAGCCATCGCAAGTTTCAAAGAAACTTGAGGATATTACAAAAGCACTTAATGAACTTGAGATGGAGATAAACAGGATACTTGAGTTTAGGGATGTCTTGAAATCAATTTCTGACTTGAGAGAGTTAGAAGAAAGTTTGAAGGAAGGCGTTAGGAATCGTGATTTAAGCGAGTTTGATGAGAAACTCAAAGAATTTCTAAAGAGTGAAGAATTCTCAAGAATGAGTAGTGAATTCAAGACCAGTTTTCTTGATAAAGTAAAGCAACTTGAGAGATCTCTTAAGGAACGTAAAATGATGAGTGAAAGTGAAATATCTAATTTCTTTAAAGATATTGACTTTGAGATGTTTAGAGAGATTATGAGGAACTACTCTGAGATGACTAGAAGACAGAATGATAGGTTTTGGGAGACTTATTTTGGTATTTTATCTTCTCAATACAGGCTTTCGGTATCTAGGAAGAACATTGACAAACTTGGATTGAGAGAGAACAAAATAAACACTGAATTTTTGAGGGAAGACTTTGGTAATGTTTCACAAGCGTTGAAAGATTTTAGGCTTGTTGTTAGAGACTTTCTTGACACATTTTCAGTCAATCCTTCTACAGCAGGTGTTTATTCAGAGATTGAGTATGCTTTCAGAGAGATAGAGAAGGACTTTAATCTATTCACAGATGCTATATCAAGTGGTGCGATTATGTCGGTGTCATTGAGTGTTTTGAATATGATTGATAAAACTTCATTTACTCTTGCGAAACTGCTTGAACTTTATGATGAACTTAATGATAGTTTTAATTTATCTCCTTCTGGTGTTAGTGCGAGTGAGTTAATGGAAATGTATAGGCAGATATCCAAAATGCTCAAGGAGATGGTTGAGGAAGGATTTGGAGAAGAAGAGGTAAGACAACTTGAGAAGATGCTAGAAGAAGCGATAAGAAAAGCCAGAGAGCTTGAAAACAAGAGTGCTGGAGGCTCGCAAGCAAGCAAAATAAGAGAAGAACTTGAAGATATACTGAATAAGGTAAAAGAACGAAAACTTCAAGTTGCTTACGATAAGACACAAAGAGTTGAATTCAATATCCTTGAGTATGAAAAAGGTATGTTTGAGAGAGGTATTTCGGAGAGGAGAGAAGCCGAGAAACCTAAAGAGTATAAACCAATCAATGTTACAAACATCGTTGATACAAGAGTGAATGTGAATATTAAAGACTCCCACATTAGGAAAAAATATCTTGAATTGATAAATAGATATAGGAAGATGGTTAATGAGGTTGAGGAGTAAAGAACCTAAAAAAGTAGTTCTACACTAGAGAGTTCTGACTTTACAGATTTTTTGTTAGGCTGTTAGTAGATGTTTTTGAGTATTCGTTGATTATACTCCTATTGCGAAAAGGTGGTTACAAATCAATGTGATGTAATCCTAGTGTTTAAGATTGGAATATATACTTCACGGGTTTTCAAATATTCCGAAAATTTTAGTGGTGTGCTAGCAGAGGTGTTTGTATGTGGGAGAAGGATTTAATTGATATTCTTGAGGATGAGAAAAGGATACTTTTAGATATCGTTGAAAAAGAAAAACAGAAGAAAGAGTGTCTTTTATGTAGAGATTTGGATAGACTGTTAGAGATAAACGCAGAAGAAGAGAAATTGTTTAGAGAGATAGAGAAGTATGAATTCACAAGAAACGATATAGTTAAGAGGATATCTCAAAAGTTCAATATAGAAGGTGAAATTAACCTATCAAGAGTGGTACTCTTTGCGTCAAACAAGGATAGACTTACAGCACTAAAAGATGAAATAACAAACATAATATCAGAGATTAGGATGCTATCGTTTGAAAATAGAATCCTGATAGAGAGTGCTATGAATGTCTCAATAGCAATTCTAGAAAAAGTTATAGACCCAAACACATTCAAAGATAAGTATAACAAAGAAGGGAGAAAAGAGATAAGTATAGATATAAACACCTATTCAACTATCACTTAGTTTTACTATGTATCAAACCAAGATGGTTCGTATAGATATCTAAAGCACGATGGACACTGAACTATATCTGCCTTGTGTTTTATTTTTTCAATCACTACATACGGTAGGACAATATTACATCCTGTGCAGTAGTAATATTCCTCCTTGTATTTCTTTGTTTCACCGAGTTTGTCTATAGGAACTATAGCAACACCACTCTTTTTTTGAAGTATGTTTGAGAAGTGCTGTGCTATGTGAAGAGGAACTTTTGATAACTTATCTTTCTTGATCTGTTCAAGTGATTTTATCTCTTTCGCAACTTCTTTTGTTTCTTCTTCTAGAACCTTCTCTTCCGCTTGAAACTCTATCTTGATATTTTCATATTTGGCTTTGGTTTGAGCATACCTATCGTCAATGTCGTTTATTTGTTCATCAATATCTCTCAATTCTTCTGATATTGTGCTTATAGTGGCTCTTATTGTTGTAATTTCTATATTGAAAGACTCAATACTTCTCTGGTTTCTTGCGATCTCTTCTTCTCTCTGCATTAACTCCTGAAGTCTTTCCTTGTTTGAGGAGAGATTCTCGCTAACTATTTGTTTCTGAACCAATAACTCCTTTTTCTTACTCTCATATTTCTGTAAATTCCTTTGGAGTCTGTTTAATTCCCTTTTGTATCCTTCTATCTTCTTATATTTCTCTTCAAGGTTTTTTTTGTGCTGCGTTATGTCAAAGTAGATGTTTTGAACTTCTATGAGAGTTGAGATTATATTGAGAACTTCTTGTGAAGTGATTTCTTTGATTTTCATTCTACCACCTTGATTTGGGCCCGGCAGGACTCGAACCTGCGACCCGCTGATTATGAGTCAGCTGCTCTAACCGGCTGAGCTACAGGCCCCAGTATGGGAAGGGTCGGAGTCGAACCGACGACGCAGGGCTTTTCAGGCCCTCGCTCTACCGCCTGAGCTACCTCCCCACTGTGGAGAGAGGAGGATTTGAACCTCCGAAGGCGTAAAGCCAGTAGATTTACAGTCTACCCCCGTTGGCCGCTTGGGTATCTCTCCACAACCAAAACAGCAAATATAATGTTAAACATTCTAATTACGATTTGTCAAATACAAAATTTTCTCAAAAACTGCAAAGTCTGTATAAAAGATTTTACATCACCGATAGATATCAGAAAGGTATTATCAAAATGTAGAGTAACGCAATAAGAGATGTTATTACAGTTATAGGAATCCCCACTTTTGAGTATGTCCAAAATGATATATTACAAATCTTCTTTGATTTCTCAAGAACGATTATGTTAGCAACCGAACCTATTACCGTTAGATTACCTGCAAATGTGCTTATGACTGCTAGTAAAACCCAAACCTTCTCGGGGGAGATGAAATTTGAAACCCAAGATTTAGCAATAACAACATATGGAACATTTGACACTAGGTTAGAACCTAAAAGTGTAAGAAGTGAGAAGGATAGATATTGTTGAAACTGTGTCTCACCAAAGTAAGGTGATAGAAGTGAATAAACCTTTTCTAAAGTGCTACTCTCCCTGACGCCTTCTACAACCACAAATAATCCAGAAAAGAACAATATTAGTGTCCAATCTACCATCTTGAGTGTCTCATCAGGTCTAAACCTACCTATCATAATAGATATAGCACCTACTGTTATTGCAACCAAAGGTAACTTTGTCTTTCTATCTATATTCAAATATTCCTCTATCGGTAGGAAGAGTAACAATACGAAAACAATAAAAAGAATTCCCAGTCTATAAAGTATCTTGATGTAGGGCTGTGGTATTCTGTAAATTGGGAAATCCTTCGTAAATTCATAACTTCTCATATCTTTGAAGAAAACAAGGTATATAAAGATATAAACAATCACTAGAGACAAAACTACTAGAGGCAAAGTGTATACAAAGTATTTTGAAAATGAAAGACCAGAATGAACTGCTATTATCATATTTTGAGGGTTTCCTATAAGTGTCATAGCACTTCCAATATTAGAAGACATAACCAATGCGAGAAGAAAAGGAACAGGATTTAGATTTGCTCTTCTAACTACTGCTATAACAAGTGGTGTCATTAGAAGACATATGGTATCATTTACAAAAAACGCAGATGAGAATGCAGAAACCAATATTATAACTAATAGTATTAGGCTTGGAGTATTTGCTTTCCTTATAAACCAAAGAGAGGTGGATTCAAAAAACTTCGTTCGTTCAAGATAAGCAGAGAATATCATAGTTCCGAGTAAGAGTATAATTGTGTTTGGGTCAATTGACCTGAACGCCTCCTCTAGTGTCATAATACCAAACAGAACCATCAACACAGACCCAACTAAAACGACAGAAGCACTGTTCAAGTTAAGTATCCTTGTCTGTCTAGCAGATATTACGATATAAACGAATAGAAAAATGGCAAGTGATACATAAGTGCTATTCATAAGAGCCTCAATTATACAAGTTTAAAAAAGTCTGATTCAAAAAGTATTTGAAACGATAAATAGACTTTCTTATATTTTAGTTAGTTTGTACGGAGAATAACTATGGTTAGACTGCTATCTATAGTTCTTCTAGTTCTACTTTCATCTGTATCACTTGGTTTGAACTTTAATGACTTCAAGTCTTCAGTAGGTAGTATTTACAATAGCGAACTGGAAAGGAAGTTTTTTGAAGACTACGCAAGGACTGGTAAGATACAGGATATGGATACTTGGATGATAATGGCTTCTGGTGTTTATGACACTTCAAAAATAGCATACTATAAGCAGATGATTGATAGGATATCTACTGACATTAGTAATTCTCTAAAGGATAGAAAACTATCAAGATACGATACCGCGAAGTTTATCTTTGACTACCTTCACCAAAATATCTTTAAGTCTTACCTTGAGCAATCAACGGACATTGATCAGCTTTTTGACACTGGATACTATAACTGTGTAAATTCTACAGCGATCTACAACCTGATCTTGAAAAAGTTTGGATTTGAACCTAGAGTTATACAACTACCAGATCACATATTTTCCGTTTTTTATCTAGATAACTATAGAGTAGAGGTTGAAACTACTGCGAGGAAGGGGTTTGATGTTGTAAGAAATCCAGATGCTATAAAGGAACTAAAAGAAAGAACATCCTATGTTTATGTTCCTGAAGGTAAAGGTAAGAGGGTTGAAGTTGGTGATGATGGACTCCTTGCGTCAATGTATGCCAATCAGGTTCTTGTTTATAAAGATGTAGGTAATTACGCTGAAATACTCAAGGCATCAATAAAAGCACTTATACTTGAAACAAACCTTTTTCTAGCATACACAAACTTGAGGAGTGCCTACATAGGACTATTCACCGATTACTCAAAGAAGAATAACTATGAAAAAGCAATAGAATTTGCAGAAGAATCTCTTACAATCTTTAGGAATGACAAGGAAATACTAGAATTCTTGAGAGCAACCTATTACAACTATGCACTTCACCTTATAAATACTCGCGATTATGCAAAGTCTATCCAGTTCATAAACTATGTGAAGAAAAACAGACCTGAATACTACGATGAGCTTGTGGATTTGACAGACTATCTCGTTCTAAGCTGGGGTAAAAGTGAAATCCAAAAAGGAAACTACGATAATATATTTAAGGTAATATCTCAAGGTTTGGACCTTGATAGGAAGAGAACATACAATGCGGGGATCAATCTTCTTGTTGAGGTTTCAAAAATCTTTGTTGGTAGAAAGGAGTACGAGAAGGCAGTTAATTATCATAAAGAGTTCATTAGAATCTTTCCTGAAGGTAAGGAAGCAGAGCAAAACCTTGGATATTACTACAATGTTTGGGGAGTAGAACTTATGAACGGGGGAAAACTGGAAGAGTCGGTAAGAGTATTTGAAGAGGGTATAAAGGACCTACCAAGAGATAATGTCCTCAAACAGAACTGCTCAATAGCATATGCTAAACTTTCACAAATATCTTTTGACAAGAAAGATTTTGAAAATTCTATGTCGTTTATAAATAGAGCTTTGGAGTTAAACTATTCAAAGCAGCTTGATAATATAAGAAGAAACATATATATAGGATGGGCTAGACATCTTGCATTTAGCGAGGAAAACTTCAAGAAAGCAAGAGAGGTGGTTCAAAAAGGACTTGACTTATATCCTAACGAGATAGAACTTAAGAAGATACAAGATTATGTTTCAAAGAAGTAAAACTACTTTTTTGGACTCCGCACTCTACCAAGACTATAATGAAGTCTTCTAAGGTTCTTTAAGTAAAGAATTTTCACTTTCGTTTTAGAAGTTTATTAAAATTACTCACACTATTTAGCATATACAAACTATGCGTATAGTTTGCTCAAAAGATGATGAAGGACATAGAGTGGATGTTGTAATATCAAAGTATGTACCTTACACTAGAAGTCAAGTAAAGAGTAAGGTGAATGTAGTCTATGTGAATGACAAGGTCAGGAATTTTGGATACAAGGTTAAAGAAGGTGATGTTATAACTTTTGATGATATTGAACCGGAGAAGACTGATGTTCTACCAGAGCCGCTTGACCTTGAGATAATATACCAAGATGATGATATAGCAGTAATAAATAAGCCTCATAATATGGTTGTTCATCCTGCTCCAGGACACTGGAGTGGCACATTAGTTAACGCTTTACTACACAACCTTAAGGACAAACTTTCAACGGCAGGTGGATACATAAGACCTGGCATAGTTCATCGTCTTGACAAAGAAACATCTGGCGTGATGGTAATCGCTTTAAATGATAAAGCACATTACAGACTTTCATCCTTCTTCAAAAATAGGTTAGTTCATAAAGAATACTGGGCTATAGTTAATGGAAGAATAAGTGAAAAGGAATTCGTAGTAAATAAGCCGATAGGAAGAAATCCTTACAACAGACTTAAGATGGATATAATACCAGAAGGTAGAGAAGCAATAACTGAGTTTGAAGTAGTGAAAACAAGCGAAAACTTCTCATTAGTCATAGCAAGACCAATAACAGGGAGAACACACCAGATAAGAGTTCATCTCAAGAGCGTAGGACATCCAATAGTTGGTGATACACTTTACAGTAGTAGTTACAAACAACACATCAAAGCCTTCAATCTCCCTGATGGCTTTATACCACTGGTTGCAAGGAAAATTACCTTCCCACATCCAAGGTTTGATAAGATTATGACATTCCAAGTTGAACTAAGCAATGATTTCAAAAGATTACAAGAGATTACAGGATTAGTAATTTGTTAGAGATAACCATTTTCCAAGAAAGTTAATTTTAATCAACATTAACATATCGTGCCAAACAACTAGAATTTTAAGGATACTTACGATTAAAATTTCACTACTCGTATTATACAAATTATCTACAGACGAACGGATAAACAGGATAGGAGTACTTGCATAGATGGTAGAAAAAACAATTTTATCTTGAAGAGATTCGTGTCTATGGAATTTATTAGCTTTGTAAGGCCATACATAATCGGTGCGATAGAAATTTCAATTATATGGTTTGTAATCTACAAAACTTTTGACTTCCTAAAAAAAACCAAAGCAGGAACGATAATAAATGGAATACTTATATTCGTTCTAATAGGTATAGTTTCAAGATTGCTAAACTTTGAGGTCCTGAACTGGTTTTTTGATAGCGTTGTTACTTACTCAATACTAATCTTAATACTTATCTTCAGGGAAGAGATAAGAGACATCCTGCTACATATAGGGTCTCTCAGGATTTTGAGTAGGGCTGAGTCAAAGCCGAAGCCATACGCACATGAACTCAAAGAAATCCTAGAAGCTATTGATACAATGTCAAAAGAAAGGATTGGTGCCATTCTGGTTTTTGAAAGGAGAGTTCCACTCGGGGACTATATAAACACAGGTGTTACGATGAACGCTACTATATCCAAAGACAGACTACTCAGTATCTTTAACAAAAGTTCCTCATTCCATGATGGAGCAACAATAGTAAGAGGTCTTAAAATAGTTGCGGCGGCGTGCATACTACCAATAGGGCCTCTACCACCGGGCTTGCCTTCCGACAAAGTATTCAAGAAACTCGGAACGAGACACAGAGCAGGATATGGAATATCAAGAGAGACTGATGCTATTGCTTTGATAATCTCAGAAGAAACAGGTAAAATATCAATAGCAATGGATTTTTACTTTAACTATGATGTTGATCTAGAGGTTGTTGAAGATGTCCTTAAGAACTATTTTGAGAACTTCGCTAGATAAGATAACACATAACCTACCACTGAAGTTGTTATCACTCGTGCTTGCGTTCATAGTATGGTTCTACTTGAAAAACATTACAACAGATAGCTATGAATTCTACATACCTATTAACTATCGCGGGCTGCCCCCTGACGCTACTATCGTAAATCATAATAACATTCCTAATTATGTCCTAGTTAAGATAACAGGAAGTAAGGAGAAGTTATCAAAGATACTTGAGCTACCCCGTCATTCAATATACGCCTACGTAGATCTATCAGTTCAACGTCCTAATAGTATATATGAAGTAAAGCTTGTTCTACCCGATGAGATGAAAAACTTAGAACTATATACATCTCCAAAGGAGATTTTGGTAGATATTGATAAACTAGTTGAGACAAATCTATCTGTTGAGGTTGCAAACTCACCGTACTACTATGTATTTCCAAACGAAGTGAAGATAAGAACAATATCAAGAAATATTCCTAAACTTACAACTATACGAGTAAGCATTGATACTAACTCAACATCGGGCACTGTTGTGCTTGAAAACACGGAGTTCTTGTCTTACTATCCAAATGTGCTTTTCTTTAGCAACGTTTCAAAAAGAGGTAATTAAGGTGAATAAGTGGAAGTATGTTGGTTATAATTTTTCGTAAGTGTATGAAATTATTAAGAGTTTGTTTTTTGTTAGTGGTATTGTTAGGTTATGCTTACGCGGATGATAGAGAGAGGTTTTATATAGGGGAGGAATTATTCCTGTCAGGAGAGTATCTCAAATCTCTAGGTGTATATGCTACACTGTCTCAAACTAAACTTTCTGGATACGAAACCAATGTTCTGAATTACAGGCTTTCCTTTTTTACCAACATAAGTGAAGCAATAAAAATATTATCAAACTCAAATCTACCTGAAGCGAGAGAGTTATTGTCATTTCTGCTAGCATATTCAGGATATGATACTACAAACTTGATTGATATCATCAACACAAAAGATGAAAGAAAGGTTTATAAATCTCTTGTCAATGCTAGCAATACGGGAAGGATGAATATAGACTTTTCAATCAAACTATACTTCTCTATGTCAAACTATAGAGATACTTTAGTTATCAGCACGAAAGATGAATTTTATCAACTTAAGTCAAAATTCATTGAGTCTTTGATACTTAAGAACCTTGGTAGGGAGGAAGATGCTAGAGTCCTATCCAGTGATATAACGTCAAACTATCAAAATACTTTCTGGGGTAAGGTTTTGTTATCGTCTAGGAAGCAAGATAATGCTAATGAAAGTAATGATCCTATGGCTTCGTTAGAAGAAGGTTATTACTTGATAATATCAAAATATAACTCTGTTGTTAGGAGTTCTATTGAATCAAAGAATTTCAAAGTGAGAGAGTTAGATGGTAAGATTTACATAGGTCCCTACAAAGTCCTTTTGGAAGCTCAAAGGGATGGTGAAAAGATATCAAGGGATTATAAGGTGGAAGTGAATTTGGTTCAGGTTAGATCTCAAAAGTTCTAGAATTTAAAGATGAAGACAAGAGCGTGGTTTGTTTTTGGAATATTCATGGTTGTTGTAATAATTGTAATAATTAGGATAACATCTCTTGTTGTTAGTTCTAGTGCTGAAAAATCTGAATCTGATTTTACTGGTAACAGAGGTCCTATCTACGACAGAAACGGTAATGTGTTAGCAATAAGTTATAAAACCTTCTCTTTATGGGCAGATGCTAGTATTCTATCAGACTACGAAAAGAAGTTTATCTCATCTCTAGTCTCAGAATATCTAGGAGTTGATAAAAAATCTCTGATGGACAGATTGAGTAAAAACTCTAGATTTGTATGGCTTGCTAGGAAAGTTTCTGAAGATAAAGCAAAGATTGTTGTAAAGATAACAAATGAATTTGAGACAAAGTTTGGTAAGAAAGGTATCAGGATCACTGAAGAATACATTAGAAGATATCCTCTTTATGAGAAGAGTAGCACCGTTGTTGGGGCTGTTAATCTTGATAATAGGGGTATTTCAGGCTTTGAGTATAGTCTTGACGATGTTTTGATTGAGAAAAATGGAGGCTATGGAAAAGTTTATCTCACTATAGATAAGTATATCCAAGAGATAACCTATCTAGAACTTGCCAAAAGTGTAAGGGATTTTGAAGCAGAACTAGGTATGGCTGTTTTCTCAAAGAGGAATGGGGAGATATTATCTATCGTTGATTATCCTTCATTTGATCCAAATAATCTTAAGGTTATACCGTTCAATTCAAGAGTTGCGAGTTATATAATAGAGCCGGGTTCTGTTATGAAACTATCAACTGTTTCTATCGCTCTTATGGAGTTTCCAGAAATATCAAAGAATATTTACAACTGTGGTGGTAGTATAACAGTTTTTGGTCACACGATAAGAGAGCAATCTCATGGTGATGTGAGTTTGTCGGAGATAATAGCGTACTCTTGTAATGTCGGTATGCTAAAAATTGTTGAGAGACTTGATGATGAGAAGTTGTATTTCTTTCTCAGAAAGATGGGTTTTGGAGATAAGACATCAGTCGGACTACCTGGTGAGGAGAGAGGTATATTGAGACCCTTTAATGAGTGGAGTGGCTTATCAAAGTATATGTTATCTATAGGTCAAGAAATAGGAGTAACTGGACTACAACTACTGAGATTAGGTCTCACTATTGCTAATGATGGTAAGGTTGTTGATCCTAGACTAGTCAAAGAGGTTATTCTACCTGATGGAAGTGTAAAGGAAGTAGGTAAGTTTAGTAGCACTTCGGTAATACCTTATGAGGTTATTCGGAAAGTTAAGATGTATGCAAGAGATAGTGTTGTTTACGGAACAGGAAAATTAGCGAATATTCCTGGACTAGAAGTTGGAGGTAAGACAGGCACAGGACAGATATACAACCCTCAAGGTGGATACTACAAAGACCAGTATAACGCTGTGTTTCTAGGTTTAGTTCCATACAACAATACACAGCTTATTGGTGTTGTTATATTAGTAAATCCACAAAGACTAAAGCAAGGAGGTGCATCATCAGCACCTACCTTTAAAAGGATTGTTGAGAAAATAGTGTCTTACAATCCAAAAATTATTCAAACTCAATAACTTTTAGCATATTGGTGCTACCAGAAACACCAACAGGGACTCCAGATGTCACAACAATGCTATCGCCCTTAGACACATAATCTTTAACTAGGTTTCTAGCCATTTCAAGCATTTCATCTGTTGATTTCGCCGTTTTAACTAGACTAGGAACGATACCCCACACATGCTTAAGCTTTCTCAATGTTTGTTCTTCTGGACTTAGTGATACTATCACACAGGATGGTCTAAACTTTGATATTTGTTTTGAGGATGCTCCTGTCTGAGTAAAATTCACAATAAATTTCGTGTTAAGTTTTCTAGATATCTGACTTGCTGCGAATGCTATTGACTCTGTTAGGTCGTTTGTTTGAGGATAGTCATAATTCTTGTATGAGCTCTTGTAAAATTCACTTGTTTCAACAGTTGTTATTATATTCTTGAGAGTTCTAACAACCTCAACTGGATAATCTCCTGCCGCAGTCTCCCCAGTTACCATAAGTCCATCTACACCATCAAGTATAGCGTTTGTTATGTCAGCAACTTCTGCTCGTGTTGGTTTGATGTTTTTAGTCATTGATTCAAGCATCTGTGTTGCTACTATAACGGGCTTTCCAGCAAGTCTAGTTTTCTCAACAACTAATTTTTGAACTAGTGTAACTTCATTCAAACCGAATTCTACTCCTAAGTCTCCTCTGGCGACTATTATAGCGTCTGAAGCATCTATTATATCATCCAGGTTCCTTATGGCTTCAACCATCTCTATCTTTGCTATCACTGGTATAACCTTTTTATGTTTTATTAATATATCTCTTGCTGCTTTGACATCTTTTGATGACCTGACGAATGATAGAGCAAGAAGATCAACATCATGTTCTACACAAAACTTTATATCATTTGCATCCTTCTCCGTTATTGAAGAGATACTCAAAGTAGTGTAAGGTAAGTTAACCCCCTTTCTCTCTTTAATTATTCCACCATGTATGGTTTTACAAACAAAGTAAGAGTCATTCACATCAGAAACTTCTAATTCTATCATTCCATCGTCTATTAAGACCTTATCCCCCTTCTTGATCTCCTTGACAATAGGGTCATAATCAACCCATATAGACTTCGGTAGGTTTTTTGAGACTCTATCAAAGTTAGACTTATTCGTTATAAGCACCTCTTCTCCATCGGATACCTCTATCTGAAGTCCTTGTCCTACCCTTATCTTAGGTCCTTGGATATCTCCCATAAGGGCAGAAACCTTGTTATATTTCTTCTCCGCCTCTCTGACTAGAGTAACACTGAGTTTATGGTCGTCGTAAGTTCCATGAGAGAAGTTCATCCTAAAAACATCTACACCTATCTCTGTCATAGGTTCAACCACTTCTCTTTTCCTTGAAGAAGGACCTAGACTAGCAATTATTTTCGTTCTATTGATATGTTTTTCACTCAAGACTGAAAGCATATCCCCCCCAGATTTATTTTATATTTTCTTCTACTTTCTCAATATTTAGTTTATCTCTTACTCCTTGTATATACTTTGCTACCTCTTGCTGTAATTTCTGACTTCTAAGTTGCGCTCTTAGCAGTTCCTCTGCTCTCTCAGCAGGGATGTTGTTTTGTCTAAAATAGTCTCTATTCTTGTTGTACAAGTCCTCAACTTCCTTATCCGATACTTGTATCTTGCTTACATCTATTTTCTTTAGTAGGAAACCATCAACAACGGATTTTCTCAATGAAACCCTTGATATGATATTCCAATCTGGTGATGATAAATACCCTTGATTGTAGGCATCAATCACTAATACAATCTCATTAACTAGAGTATCCAAATAGTTCCTTTTCGTTGATAAGTCGTTTAGATATAAACTTTTTTTATTAGGGTCTCCTCCTGACAATGTTTCAACTACAAACATATACTCCTTATCAAAATCTGCTGTTGATAGATAGTAATCTCCTACTCTTAGGATATAGGATTGTGGTTTTGTCTGTGTCAATCCAAACATGTTAAGCATGTGAGACGACGATTGTGGTTTAGCAATAAGAAGATTGGAGACTATAAGAGTTAAACCAACTCCTAAACCTAAAGAAACCAATGCTACAGATAAATAAGGTATTACATCTTTAACTTTCATAATCAAACCTCCATGACTTTATGATAATTGAGAGACCTACTTAAAATCAAAAATCCAAAGAGAGTATGTTTCAATCCCTGAAAGGGTAGGTAAAAACTTCATTTATTTTTTCTATCTTTTTGGCTTTTGGAGGAGTTTCAATCCCTGAAAGGGTAGGTAAAAACATGAACTAGAACAATACGAAGATTTACTAAGGAATATGTTTCAATCCCTGAAAGGGTAGGTAAAAACATGAACTAGGACAATACGAAGATTTACTAAGGAATATGTTTCAATCC
>JANXAC010000012.1 GCA_025061835.1 Spirochaetota bacterium | reverse complement strand
AACGCGTAAATAAACCTTGGTATGTCCCTATAACAATACATCATAATAACCTTAACGACAAAGTAATAGGTTTCTCTAGAACACCTGGTGGCAGTGATGATATTTACGTGATAATCAACTATGACAAACAAAACTATACTAATTATGGTATTCCATTCCCAAGTTCTGGAACTTGGAATTTAATCTATGCATCACCTAGTGGTGCTTATGGAGATAGTTGGGCTGATGCTCATTTGACAGGAACTGTAAACTATTCTGGTGGAAATGCGAATATAAAAATACCTGAGTATGGTGTTTTGATATACAAAAAACAATAAGTTGAAGATTGAGTTTTTGGGAAGGTTTTGTAGAATAACATTTCTACTTTTAGAAATGGCTTGAGATTAATTAGAGTGTTTGTTAGGAACAATGAACTCTAGTAAATTACTCTATTCTTGAGGATTTTAGAAGTCAAAAAGAGTGGTGCTTGAGTAAAGAGTTGTAGAGGATAAATAAACAAGCCTACCTAGTAGGAAGGTTTATTTTTACTTACTTTAATAGACTTTCAACAAAGTAAGCAAACCTTAGTAGTTCTCCATCCTCAAAAGGTTTGCCTATTATCTGCATACCGATTGGTAAGTTTTTATTGTCCTTGCCGACTGGTAGGACAATCGCACAAGTTCCAACGAGATTTATAGTTACGGTGAATATGTCTGATAAATACATCTCTATGGGGTTGGATGTCTTCTCTCCTATTTTGAATGCTGTTGTAGGTGTGGTTGGTGTGATGATAAAATCAACATCTTTGAAAGCATTATCAAAATCTTGCTTTAGTAATGTTCTAACTTTAAGTGCTTTCAGGTAGTAGGCGTCGTAGTATCCTGCTGATAGCACATAATTACCTAGCATTATTCTTCTCTTTACTTCTTTTCCAAATCCTTCTGCTCTTGTCTCAAAATAAGTTTCTCTCAAAGAATTAGATGCCTTTCTAAATCCATACCTAATACCATCAAACCTTGCTAGGTTTGAACTTGCCTCTGCAGGTGCGACTATATAGTAGGTTGGAATGGCATACTTGGTTCTTGGTAGGGAAATATTTTTTACTTTTACGCCCTTTTTTGAGAGTGAATTAACGACTTCTTGAATACTTTCAGATATTTCTTTCTGGACATCACTTGTGAAGTATTCTTGAGGAAGCCCTATCGTTATTGATGATGGATCAAGTGTTTTGTGAATGTAGTTTGAGAAACTTGTGTTATTTACCTTAACTGAAGTTGAGTCTTTTGGGTCGTAGCCTGATATGACTTCAAGTAAGATAGCACAATCTTCAACATTCTTAGTTATAGGTCCTATTTGATCAAGTGAAGAGCCGAATGCAACGAGTCCATACCGCGATACGAGCCCATAGGTTGGTTTAAGACCGACAGTTCCACAGAATGCAGAGGGTTGCCTAATTGAGCCACCTGTGTCAGAACCGAGAGAAGCAACGACCATATCACTGGCGACAGCAGCAGCGGAGCCTCCAGATGAGCCTCCTGGAACTCTCTCTCTGTCATGAGGATTTCTAACTATTCCATAATAGGATGTTTCTGTTGATGACCCCATAGCGAACTCATCTAGGTTTGTTTTTCCGATGAATATTCCTCCTTCTTTTCGGATTTTATCAATCACAGTAGCATCCTCAACTGCTATGTATCCTTCAAGTATCTTTGAAGCACAAGTTGTAGGAAGACCTTTTATGTTTATATTGTCCTTTATTCCAAGAGGAACACCTAGTAGTTTCCCATCAATCTTGTCAATATTTTCGTCAATGTATTTTGCTGTTTTTAATGCTTCCTCTTCGTTAAGAGATATAAACCCATTTATAGGCTTGTCTGAAGAGTTGTCCTGTTTTATTTTGTTAAGGTAGTAATTTACTATCTCTTGGCAAGAAAACTTTTTCTCTTTGAGCCCCTTGATAGTAGAAGTGATCGTGAGGTTCATATCTTTACACTATCTTCTTGCGTATTTTTTAGCACAGGCAGAGCATATATCAGTATACGGTATCGCTTCAAGCCGTTCTAGTTCAATGTCTACTCCGCAACTTCTACACTTTCCATAGGTTCCGTCTTCTATTCTTTTTAAGGCATCGTTAATTTTGTCTATTATCTCTCTCTGGATACCTGATATACTAGCGAGGAGTTGTGACTCATAAAAGTCGCTTGCTCTATCAACGATATCTCCTTCAGAGTTATTTGCAAAGTGTTTTATAGCCATCTCTTCGCCGAAGATGTCTGAAAGTATCTGGAGTTTTTCTTTTAGCAATCTATTCTTTAATTCGTTTAGTTTTTCTTGTGGTATCATACTATACTCCTTCTTTTGGTTCTATAACGGAGACATACTTTTTGCCTCTTCGTGTAAAGAATTTAACTATGCCGTTTTTTAGAGCAAAGAGTGTGAAATCTCTGCCCTGACCAACATTGTCGCCGGGATATATTTTGTTGCCTATTTGTCTTACGATGATATTCCCTGCTCTAGCAAATTGTCCATCGTACAATTTTACGCCTAATCCTTTACCTCTACTTCTGTCTTTCACATTCGGGTCTTTTGCCATACAGACCTCCAAAAAGATTTCAGTAATTCTAAACAAAATGTATAATAAGTTGAAAGTTGAATCTAGAAAGATTAATAAAATCTAGCGTTCTTTTTCTTATGAGTCTTGGTGGTCGTTTTTTATGTTGTCGTTTAAGGGGAATGATGTAAGAATATCATCGGTAGATCATTATATAGATAAGTCTCTAACGGTTCCAGGCTCAAAAAGTATAACGAATAGAGTTTTACTAGTGTCTGCTTTGAATAGTAATAGGGTTAAACTCAAAAACGTTTTGATTTCAGATGATACTACACATATGCTTAACTCTTTGCAGTTATTGGGATTTAAAGTAATTAAGGAAGTTTATTCAAAAAATATGGATTATCCAGAGATAAGAGATTTTATTGACTTTATACAGTCAAGGTGTGTGGATAGCCTAGTCGTTGAGATTGGGGGAGGTGCTGAATTTGAGACAGGTGATGTCAAGAGTCTTTTCACAGGTAATTCTGGAACAACTATGAGGTTTTTATGTAGTTTTTTGCCCCTGTTGAAGGGAGAGTTTGTATTGGATGGTGATGCTAGGATGAGGGAGAGACCTATATCGGACTTGACCAAGGCGTTAAGACAATTAGGAATCCAAATTGAGGATAATAATGGTTTTCCTCCTGTCAGAATATTAAGCAATGGTATAGTTTATGGTGGGGAAGTGAATATTTCGGGTAGGATAAGTAGTCAGTATATATCCTCAATCATGATGTCTGCTCCTTATTACCGTCAAGGAGTTAAAATCAATATAGTGGATGAACTCGTTTCAAAGCCATTTGTAGATATGACATCTAGCCTTATGAGTCAATTCGGTGTTAAGGTTAGCAATCAGGAATACAGACTCATATCTATACCTAGAGGTGAGTATAGTAGGAGTGCGGATTTTTTCGTTGAACCTGACCTTACGAATGCGTTTTACTTTCTGTCAATTCCCGCTATCATTCCTTCTAGGATAACGATATTTGGTATTGGTAGAAATACAATTCAAGGTGATATAAAATTTCTTGACATACTAAAAGAGATCGGTTGTGAAGTTGTAATTAGTGATAGGTTCATAACTGTTGAAGGAAGTGGTAATCCGAGGGGTATTGATGTTGATATGAATGATATTCCTGACCTTGTTCAGACGCTTGCTGTTATATCACTGTTTGCTAACAGACCTACCAGTATAAGGAATGTTGCTAACTTGCGAGTTAAAGAGACGGATAGAATATCTGCTCTGTGTAATGAGATAAGAAAACTCGGTGCTGGAGTTGAAGAATACGAGGATGGAATTAAAGTGATACCAAGGACTTCATACTCTCCAGTCTCTATATCAACATATAACGACCATAGGATGGCTATGAGTTTTGCTCTAGCAGGTTTGAGAATTGATGGACTTGTGATAGAGAACTATAGATGCACTTCAAAAACATTTCCTTCTTTCTGGGATTATTTTGAATTTATTTACACTAAACATTTATATTAGTGAAGTAATGAAAGAACTCATAGCAAGATTAAGATTAAGTCTAAAGAGTGTTCTTGAATTTGCTATCGCAAACAGGATAACAGCATCAATCATTGTTGTTGTAGTTGTTGTAGACCAGATAACGAAATACCTAGCTAGAACCTTTCTGGAGTATGGTAAGCCTGTTAATATTATAGGGGACTTGTTGAGATTTACGCTTGTATATAACAGAGGTGTAAGTTTTGGGTTGTTTGATGCTTCAGAGGCTAATGTGATACATGCTATATTGCCGTTTGTTGTAATCGTCATAATACTCTTTCTAATTTATATTTATGTCTCCATATCAAAGGAGTTAGAAATATCTTTAATGCCACTTGCTAAAGTGAGTTTTGGGCTTATATGGGGTGGTGCTTTTGGGAATTTGATTGATAGAATTATATTTTCTTATGTAACTGACTTTGTGGATTTTGGAATTGGCAATGTTTGGAGGTTTTACATATTCAATGTCGCAGATAGTTGCATAACAATAGGAACTTTAATTATCATATTTACAATGATATACTCAGACATACTTAAGAACAGAAAAGTTGAAAGTGATGGTTATGGTGGTGAGAAAGATATTTGAGATTGTTTTAAAACCTTTCAAATTTCTAATCTCTATGATTTCGGATCTTATCAAGGAAATAAATAGGAGGATTGTGATAAAAACCACTGAGAGAGATATTACTAGAAAACTTAATAAGTTCAAGGTAGAATTTGATGAATTTATGAATGAATACTATGATTATCTTCCGTTGCCTCAAGGCAAGTCAATAATACAGAATACTTTGAAATCAGGAAAGATTTTCTATCTTGTTATATTCAACGATATAAGGAAGAAATATGCTTTTGTCAGTGAAATTTTTTCCGATCCGTATTTCCCTTTACCGTCTCAATATAATCTTTTGCAGAGGATAGATATAACGGAATTTATGAATAAAATAAAGGAAAATATGGAGACTAAACTAAGTGCTAAAAAGAGAAAAATATTTTTAAATTAGGTATGTCGTATGAGGGATATAAGAAGTATAAGAGTGAATGATAGGATAAAGATTCCTGAGGTTAGGCTCATTGATGTTGATGGTAGTCAGATAGGGATAGTCCCTACGAGTGAGGCTTTGAGGATTGCTAATGAAAAGGGGCTTGATTTAGTTGAGGTTAGCCCTGATGCTAAACCACCAGTTTGTAGAATAATGGATTTCGGTAAATACAAATATCAACTTGAGAAAAAAGAGAAGGAAGCCAAGAAAAAACAAAAGGAGATTGAAGTAAAAGAGTTTAAACTAGGTTTTAATATAAGTGATTATGACTACTCGTATAGAAAAGAGCATATGATAGAAATACTGAAGGAAGGTAATAAGGTCAAGGTAACGATTGTTTTTAAAGGGAGACAAATTGCTTTTAAAGACAAGGGATACGAACTCCTTGAGAGAATAAGAAACGATCTGAATGATTGGGCTGTTGTGGAAAAGGAACCAAAACTTGAGGGTAGAATCTTGTTCGCAGTCTTTGCACCCAAAAGGAAGTAGTATCTTAATAATAGTCTTCTGGCTAGATGGATGAATTACCTACTGTTATAGCATCATGGTCTGAATTGAGTGAATTGTTTAGTGTGTTGATGTTGTTTATTTCGGTTCCAGATTGATCTCGGTAAAACCTATATATAGTAGAAGCGTAAAATGTATTGAATGTAATAATATGTCCTGTTATATCAGATCCATCCTCATATATCCCATATACTGTGGAACTCGTTGTCCCACCTATTAAACACTTGTCGATTATGAGAGATATGTTTGGAGTAATACTATGAATGAATATACAACTTCTTTGGGATCCTGTTGAGTCTATGTTTGTTATTATACTCTCTGATATTACTATTTGTCCTACTGGATTGGCGATGTACACACCACCACCTCTAGGTGATCTGTTTCCCTGAAGGTTAGCGGATATAGTGTTTGTGTTAGCATTTGATATAAAGATACCTCCACCACCGGTAGTTCCTGTGTTTAAAGTTATATCTCCATTTATGGTATTGCCACGACTATTAGTTCCTAAAATAGCTACTCCACCACCGTAAGCAGAACTGTTATTGGTTATCGTTCCTTTAAGAGTTATGTTTGAGGAATTTGCTATGACGATAGCACCCCCATAAGTAACTGATACATTGTTAAACATCTCAACTTGAAGTTCAAGACCAGAAGAGTTAGTTATTACGATTCCTCCACCTACATTTAGAGAGTTGTTAGTAATGACCTTTATGAAGAATTTACTATTTTTGACATTCTCAACATACATTCCACCAGCGTTTATAGCAGAATTTGAAGAAACTTCTACATTTGTGATGGTGATACCTATTGAATTTCTGATATACATACCTCCACCAGAGGAGGAATAGGTCTTACCGTTTCTGAGAATGATACCACTTATTGTGATGTTAGTAGCATTTTCAACAACAATAGCCTGTTTAATTGAGTTTGAAACATCTATGATAGAATACCCTACTACTTCACTGAAGTCTGAGTTATATCCACCAGCTAATGAGATCATCCTGTTAGTTATATATACAGTTGCGGCTGTGCTTAATCCATCATCAATCTTGTATAATCCCTCTTCTATCATTATCTCAACATGCCCATTCGTGCTTGATAATATCTCATAGGCTTTGGATATCGCTTTGTGGATTGAGAAGTAGGGAGATGTTGAACTTCCGTTGTTACTATCGTTGCCCGTTTTTGAAACGTACAGCTTGAACTTAACAATAGTGTTAGTATTAGTATTGGTAGCACCGGGATTTACAGTGGTACTACACGATATTAGATGTAAGATCAGACTAGATAATATTACTATGCAGATGAACTTGTAAATCATAACAGCCTCGTTACATCCTTAAAATATTATAATAAATTTTCGTTGCAACAGTAAGTTTATTTTATAGGATTGTAGTGAAGTCTAGGACTTACATTGTTGCTTTACTTGCTTAACTAGAAATCTTTTTGTATAATTGGTTATTATAATTCAACGATGAGCAAATTGAGGGTTGAGAAGGTTTATAAGCAATACAATAGGCGTTTCGTTGTTAATGGTATTTCTATTGAAATAAGTAGGGGTGAGATTGTTGGTTTTCTAGGACCTAATGGTTCAGGCAAGACAACGACATTCTATATAATAGTTGGTATAGTTTCGCCAGATGGTGGTAATGTATTTTTTGATGATAAGAACATAACGAATTTACCTATCTACAAGAGAGCACAACTTGGTATAGGCTACTTACCTCAAGAACATTCTGTTTTTAGGTCTATGTCAGTTGAAGATAATGTCAAGTGTATATTGGAACTCAAAGGCTACATTGGTAAGGAACTAAATAAGAGAACTGATGAAGTTCTAGACTATATGGGTCTTACGAAGGTTAGAAAAACGATAGCATCTGCTTTATCTGGTGGTGAGAAGAGAAGGCTTGAGGTTGCTAGAATGATTGCACTTGAGCCATCGTTTTTGCTGCTTGATGAACCTTTTACAGGAATTGACCCAATAGCTATCAATGATATTCAGAATATTGTCAGGATGTTAAGAGAGGATAAAAACATAGGTGTTTTGATAACGGATCATAATGTAAGGGAAACACTCAAAATTGTTGATAGAGCGTATATAATTCACAACGGTGAGATTATGATAGAAGGAGATGCTGGAACACTTATAAACGATCCGAAAGCGAGAGAGATATACCTTGGACAATCGTTTGATATTTAGTTTATATTTCAAGTTATATTTCAAGAAGTGATTTCACTTCATCCCAAGTCATTGAAGATAGTGTGGAAGAACTTGTTTCTACAATATTGGAGAATATTAGTCTCTTGTTTTCTTGTAAAGCAAGAATTTTCTCTTCAATTGTATTTTCAGTAAGTAGTTTATAAACATTGACAGTTTTGGTTTGACCTATTCTATGTGCTCTATCCATAGCTTGTTTTTCAATCATTGGGTTCCACCACGGGTCGTATAGGATGACTATGTCTGCTGATGTTAGGTTTATACCAAAACCACCTGCTTTTAAACTTATCAGGAATACCTTTATATCATCATTTTGGTTGAATTCATCTATCACAGATTGTCTATTTTTTGTAGAACCATCTAGATATGAGTATCTTATACCTAGTTTTCTAAACTCTTCTTTTATGATCTTAAGCATCTCAACGAATTGAGAGAACACTAGCACTTTATGTCCTCCTTGTATGGCATCATCAAGTAGGTCCATGAGAAGTTCCATTTTACCAGATTTGACATCCTTATATTCTTCTGATAC
The DNA here is from genome assembly GCA_025061835.1 of Spirochaetota bacterium. Classification (NCBI taxonomy): domain Bacteria; kingdom Pseudomonadati; phylum Spirochaetota; species Spirochaetota bacterium. The sequence goes on along the minus strand of JANXAC010000012.1, from coordinate 35,835 downwards.
TAGGTATGGGTGATTACATATCTGTCTTAGTTTTGTTAAGCCAGAGAGTATATGAATTTTGGATTTTTCAAAACCTGCTTCTCCAACCTGCTTAAGTATGCTTAATCTAACCTCCTTGGCTACATTCTCGTATATCTCGCTCTGCGCCGGTGATAGCGGAACGAAGATATTTTGCTCTATTTTCTTTGGTAGTTCTTTGAGGACATCCTCCTTTTTCCTTCTTAGTATGAAGTATGATATTCTCTTGGCGAGTTCGCTATGGTTTTCAGGTTTAGAATATCTTTCTATAAAGGACTGATAGTTCCCTAAAACTCCTGGCATTATGAAGTCAAATATGGACCATAAGTCGGATACGGAGTTCTCAATTGGTGTTCCTGTGAGAGCAACCTTTATCTGTGATTTAAGAAGTTTAACATATCTCGTTATCTTTGCTTCTTTGTTCTTTATATACTGTGCTTCGTCAACTACAACAACTTCAAAGTTCTTTGATAAGTATAGGTCTATGTCATTCCTCAGTAGTGCGTAAGATGTTATAATTACATCATAGTCTGAAAAGTTATTGAGTAGTTCTTCTCTGTCTTTTGGTTTCCCAGATATGACTGTGTATTTAAGTGATGGGAAGAACTTTTCTATCTCTCTAGCCCAATTGTGTGTGAGTGAAGTTGGGCATATCACAAGCGATGGGGATGTCTTTGAAGTTTCGCTTATCTTCTTTATGAATGTCAAGGCTTGGAGTGTCTTACCAAGCCCCATATCATCTGCAAGAATACCGCCAAACCCGTTCTTATATAGAAAATGAAGCCAGTAATATCCAACCTTCTGATATTCTCTTATCACCTTTTCTACATCTTTGGGTAATTCCAAACTAAAATCATTACCAAGAGATTTTATCTCGCTTTTAAGTTTCTCAACGATCTCATCTTTTCTAACCCTCAATGACTGGAATAATTTACTCTCAATTATCTCATCTTCAAGAGATATAATTCTCATCAATCTTATTATACTACCTTCATTACTGTTTTCTAGGTCCATCTCTCTGATTTTTTCAATAATCTTGTTTATCTCATCTAAGTTGATTATAGTGTAATACTTTCCAGAGAGGTCAATAATATCATTGCCTGATATCTCTTGAATGCTTTTCAAGAAGTTATCTATACTTGTTTCCTTAACTATCGTATTTGTATCAGGTTCTACTAGGACTACTCTGAAGTTAAATTTGAAGTTTCTCTTGCCTTCAGATTGGATATCAATATCAAATATTACCTTAACTTCTATTGGGACCAATGCCCTCGTCCTGTTTGAAACCTCAAACCCGCTACCCCATCTCTTGTATCCTTGTAAGACCTTTTTGATAAATTCATCCTTGGATATATTTATATAATGGCTTAAGTTATTTACTGAAACTATGTATTCTTTCATCCCTATATCGTATAGTTTATTGAGTATTACCTGCCTCAATGTTTTCAAATCACTTATAAAGTGGTTTGTGTCTATCTCAACGTGATTGACTAGAACATCAAAGAGATCTTTTATTTTTGTTTCCTTGCCTTTATATATAACTGCAGGTTCCCAATACACTTTACCAATACTCTCGTTGTAGTCAAGGTAAATTTTTATATCAACATCTGATACATTTACTATAACAGGTTTATTTATGCTTATATCGCTACTTAAGTTTATTCTTGAGGTCTTTGATAGTAATTCGTAGAATTTTCCGAAGAACTTCGGAAACTCTTTCTCGCCTATCTTGAACTTGTTTTCAAGTATTGTAAGCCATGTTTCAATCGGTATAGGGTTGTCAAAAGTGTATAGATAATTCCCTCTCAATACTCTTTTGGTGTTACCATTTGCGATGATGTATGTATTTGAGTAATCTTCTTCGGTGATTATTCTAAGTTTTTTATTGTTATTATCCTCCTCATAAACTATACTAAGTTTGGGTATGAATACATTATCTGTTATAACCAACTCTTCGTGATTTGGATGTATATAAACTCTTGGATGCTCTTTGAGTAGGTCTATCATTCTGATAAATTGGCTCATTGAAAGGCTTATACCTTCGTCAGGATATGTATAGATGTTGTTTTCAGATATTAGAGTTCTCAAAAACCTATCATCCTCCGGAGTAACTTTTATTGATTTAACATCGTCAATTATGTATTCGTATATGTAGTTTTTAGGGCTTCTTGCTAACTTTTTATCTGCTAGGTCAAATCTCACTCTTATAACGGATAAGGATCTTAATTGGGAGAAGTCAAGGATTATTTCCAAGGGTAGTAGTTTTCTGTCGCTTAAAACTTTCTTACTTTTGGTAAGGATTTCATCTTTATCCTGATTGTTTAGACTTAATAATAGAATAACTACGTGTTCGCAGTTTCTGGAGCCACAGGAACATTCAGAGGATATTATATCTTCAGATTCGGAGTCAATTTCAATCTTTGTTGCTATTGTCTCTTCTTCATCACTTCTGATCTTACCATAAACTTTTATTGTGTGGTCAATTGATATGATATCTATGTCAAGTATCTCAATATTATCTATAGATTTCAGTGCTTTGTTATATGTCTTTTCACCGAACTCATTAAGGATCATAGACCTAGTAATCATAGTGTCACCTAACCGAATTTAAATCAAAAGAGATTATAATTGATTAATGAGTAAAAATCAACTTTGAATTTATGTGGTTTGGAATTATAGAATATTCTATTAATGTTATGAGAGGATCACTTCTTACTCCACTCTTGATATCTTTTTCACTTCTCATTATGCTTGTAGTTTTCGCAAGTGAGAATGTTGATAGCACTTCCTTAACTTCGCAAGCTGCTGATCAATCTACAAATGGAGACAATACTAACAGTCAATCTGACCAGTCTCATCAAAGTTTAACAAACTTGTTAGAACCTAAAGAAATAGATAATCTTCTGTCTTTGAGGATAAGGGAATATGAACCAGAATTACCTACTAATTTTGACTATATCATTAATGAAAGAATCCAAAGGTATTCACCAGATTTAAGTAAGGAGCAGGAAATAGAACAGGTTATGAGAAATGTAGAGTCTTTATTGGATGAAGATTGGATCATAAAGGATATTCTTCTAGAAGATGAACGGATTAGAAGAGAATACTATAGACTAGAGAGACCTGTTGTTGCGGTTGACATAGAGCAACTTGACAGTAGAGTTTTTGCAAGAGGTAATATACTGTTTGGTTTGTCTTACGGAGTTGTTAGGAAAACTCCAGAACTCCTAACACCTATTTCTTCATACATAAAGGAAAACTTCAATGTAAATCAGGATATGAGGGTTTCATCAACAAGTAAGATAGGTAATAAGGTTAGTGTTGATATTGAGTTTGACCAAAAGAGTGCCATAAATAGATTTAATGTGTCATACAAAGAACCTGATAATCCCCCAGCAAAGCAACCAACTACTCCTCAACCTATGCCTATTCCTACTTCTGATGATAAACCCTTTGTAAGGGAACTTACCTTTGGTGATGTCAGTTTTTCAAAGCCTAGTAGTAAGTATATTTCATACACCGCTATATCAAGGTCTGCGCAAGGTATAAAGTTTGTCGGTAAGAGAGGTAATTTCTCAATTGAATCTATAGGAACACTATCAACTACGATACCTTCAAAAAAGTCATTTACAGGAACGAGGAGAGTATCGGAAAGAAATGTTAGAGATATTGATTTTGTAAAGAGGAAGTTCTTCAAACTTCCAGATAGTAATGTGGATGTATCTTCTTTGGTTCTTTTGGTGTCGGTTTCATCATTTGAACCATCAGATGTTTACATTGATGGGATACCTTTTAGAAAATTGGCCCAAGGTAATGAGTACATATTTGACAGATTTAGCAGCGAAGTTGAGTTAAGGTATTCTCTTGATAGGAGTAAATCTCTTGTTGTTTTCTACACTCATAACTCAGGACTGCCTATAACGTTTTCAACTAACATATACAAGGGAAATGGTAGCGATACTAAGGAATACCTCTACCTTTTCAAATCTTCTTTAGGATACTCACCCTACGAACTTAAGAATATCTATTCTCTGGGAGTAGGAAATCTTGACTTGTCTCAAACGTTTGAGATTAGAAATTACCTAACATCTGACCTAAACATACTAGCAGGCATCCAGTTCTCACAATCCGATTACTACATAGATGTGGTAAAGGGAATAATAAGATTTAACAACCCAACGCCGTTTCTATCAAACGCAAACTATAACATCTACACACTATCAAGAGACCCCTTTGATTATGAGTCTACATACACTTTTAAAGTGAGGTACTTTGAGACGATAAGCACATACCAGCTTGACTTTGATATTGTAGAAAATAGTGAAGAAGTTAGAGTGAATGGTGTCTTAATACCAAAAGATAAATACACGATAATATACCCAATAGGTAGGATAGTATTTAGAGATTCAACGCTTATAAACGAAGGTGATAAGGTAGAAATTTCCTATGAATACAGACCGTTTTTTGGAGGTAGTCAGAAAATATCTCTAGGTGCTATTGCTGACTATCAGGTGTTTGACTTTATGAATACGAAGTTATCAACAGGTATCTGGGTTTCACAGACAGGAGGAACGGCACCTAGAATGACAACTGCTCCACCTGAAACTGGTATGGTTACCTCAGTTATAAACAGGATTGATATTAAGAGAATCTTTGGTATAGGAGATAACAAGTTTTCAGGCTATCTTGATACAGAGTATGCTATTTCTGTAGTTAATCCAAACTCGTTTGGTGCAGCGATAGTTGATGATTTTGAGTCAAACAAGAGATCTCTCTTAATAAGCAAGGATGAGGACTCTTGGTATCTCTCATCTCAATCATCAAGTGATGGATGCTACTATACCAATAGAGGCAAATTATATTACAGAGATTACAGACAGTATTATGCGAATGAGTCATTTACTCTTATGTCTTACACTTGGAATATTCCATCTTCTCAAATACTTCCTTATTCTCAGAAGCCTGGTCCTTATATAGCAAGTGGGGGTAGGCTGTCTCCTAATGACTTTCCTAATGTATCGCAAGTATCTTTAGTGTTTGATTACGATTTCTCAAGTGGTAGTTGGGTTGGTGCGATGATGATGTTAAATCCATCTGGAGTTGATATATCAGACTTGAGTGAAGTTATGGTTTCATACAGGCTTCAGATGGATAACGATGGCGATGGAAACTATGAAGATAACAATACAAACCAAGTCGTGATGCTTCTACAGTTTGGTAGGTTTTCAGAGGATATGGATGGTGATGGTGTCCTTGATCAGGAATTCACAACCTCACAGAACGGTTTTGAATTCAACGATATTCAGAATAACAGTGTGATAACTAGAATAGGTAGTGGTAGGAAGGGGGGCGGTAATGGTAGGATTGATACGGAGGATCTTGATAGGAATGGAAGGTTGGATACTAATGAGAGTTTCGTTTCGTTTTCAAACATTGTTGAAGGTAGCGGTTGGAAACAGTTATTTATACCTTTAGCATCTCTTTCACCCTCACAGGTTGAGATCCTGAAAAGAACATTTATGGTTAGAATAATCCTCAAGAAATTTCAAGGTATCAAGGGGAGATTGTTGATAGACGAGATACAACTCAAGTTCAGGACTACTAGAACATACAAGGTTGATGGTATTATACTGAAAGATCCGTATCAGATAAAATCTACCAGTATATCAGTTTATGACTCACCGTTATACCTAAAACATAGGTTTTTCAACATTGACGCAAAAACACCAGAGGAGAAGGAAAGATTACAGGAATACTCATACATTCACGGGACAGGTGGTATATCCGTTTCCGAAGCAAAGTCAATAGATGAAGCATCAGTAAGAGTTATGTATAACCTTTCAAACTCGTCGGTAAACACAAATTTCACTCCGTATCAAGGAGGTAGGGAAGGTGTTTTAAACATAGGTTTCAATTCATCTCAAAACTTTTCTTATTACTCAAAGATAGTGTTTTATGTATTCATCCCTACTGTGAATGAACTTAACCAGAGTATAAAACCTTCAGGTGATACTTTGAATGATGAGAGTATTGTAGTCAGGTTTCTTTCAAAGGAGAGGGATTACTTTGAATTTGTGATACCGACTGGAAGACTTGATAAAGATAAATGGAATAGACTTGAGGTCAGGATAAGAGAAGATTATAGAATGATAATAAACAATAATGTTTATGATACGATCTATCCGAATATAGTCGGTTTCCCTTCCTTTAGAGATGTAAATTCCGTTGAGTTAGGAGTGCGTGTTGATGAAAATTCTTCAGAACCACTCAATATAGGTGAGGTTTGGTTTAATGAGATTTTCTTGACAGATGTGAATTGGTTAGTTAGCAGTGCTGTGAATTCTTCGCTTTCACTCTCGTATGGTAGTGAAATTAAGGCTTTTGATTTACCTTTAATTTCAAACCCATACACAACTTTCTTTGTAGAGAATATATTCCCGAACTTCAGAGGTACTGGTGGTAAGGATAATGTAAATATCTTTTCATTCACTCATTACTATTCATCTGACATGCTGAAGTATTCAGGATTGAATTACTCATACTCAATTCAGACCGAAGATACATATCAAGATCCGACATTGCCAGAGTATCTGCTTTACAACAATTTTGCAAGAAGTTTCAGGTATTCAATTTATTCAAAACATAACATAAGTTTTCTACCGAACCTGTCTTATTCGTACTCTGATAGACATGATAGGTCATACCAAAATGGACTTTTGAGTTTAGGAACGAGTGTCTTTCTAAAGAACACAACGACAGAAGAAATAGGATTGAGTTCTGCCTTAAATGTATCCTACCCAATCTCTCTTTTTGGTAATGTTGTAAGCATAAGGAATTCAGTTGACTTATCTTCAGTCTATAACGCAAGGAATGTGGATACAAGGACTAATAATGTATTTATATTTTCTTCGCCGTCCTTCCAGACTTGGAGTTATTCTTTAGGTCTTTCAACAGGAATAAACTATTTCTTCGTTGGCATTAATAACGTCTTTAAACATTCAGAGACCTTCTCATCAAGTGAATCAAATACCATTCCATTCGTTCAAGAACTGTCAAGTGCGACGATACCAATAAGAAATCAGTACTCATTAACGCTACTACTAGAAGGTTTCAAAGAGAGAGGCTTTAGAAGGGAAGTTTTTGAGTCGGATACTCTTTCACTCTCATTCGCAAACATCCTTAACACATTCAATATCTACATAACACCCTTGTATGAGTTCAAAGACTTTAACTTCAGCTACACAACGAACATAACGAGAGACCTTCAGATGACTGGAAGAATAACATATAAGATTGATGTGAATATCAATAGACTCATATTCAGCACTTTTTCTCTTAATTCATCTCATAACACTACCTTTTCTGCAAATGCTATAGACTATAACCTGAAGTGGTATGACTTTTACACAAACAACATCTACCGTGGAATAGTTGCGATACCTTTCTATGAGTATATTGGGCTTTTCGGGTATAACAACTTAAGTAATGCTCTTGTTTTTGTTTCAAATCTGTATCAGGTAAGGAGTATTCTTAACCAGTTCAGTTCTGCTGGTATATCTCTATCTCTTATACCTTTTGATGATTTAATTCTTGGTATTATCCCTCGTAATTACAATTTTGACTACTCAACTACGACTGTTAGGGAGTTAAGTAGTTTTAGGCAACTGAATAGGATTGTCTTTTCAGCTGTTTCATATATTCCTATATACAAACTTGATTGGTTTATATTCAGAAGGACAACAAACATCTCTGTTAATGATATTATCGCTAATCTATCCTATACTCGTGATGAGGATTTCAACACACTAACTATGAAAAATACTTTGAATTTCTCATCATCCTTTTCTGGTGTTTTTGACCAACAAAACCTTGCAGTATCATACACACTATCCTACTCCTACCAGGATATTATGACAAACATTCCTAGTTTTTATTCTAATTTTGGTATAGGGCTTTCCTATCCTCAATCGCTTTTCAATCTTCTATCGCACAGTGTGAGGCTTACATATTCTTTTAAGGTACCATCTGAGAGTGATGTTGATCTAGTGTTCATCAAGGTAAGAACAGCATCAGTAATAGAGAATAGGGAAGAAGTCAATTTCTACACAGAAAGACCTTGGTATAATAACAATAAATTCGCGAGTTTTAGGAGGAAGGTTTTTGAAGTTAATTTTCTTCACGAGACAAGTCTGAATTTTTCGGACTTTGTCAGGTTTAGTATGTATGGAAAATTGTTGGTAGGACAGTTATCCGAGATATATGTTCAAAACAATGATGTAATGGAGAAGTTTTTTGATGTAATACCTGGCGTTGAGTTTGGTCTTAATGTAAGAATAGTGTTTTGATATTTCTTATAGAGTTCAGGAAGTATTAACTTGGGTCTTTATGTGGTTTAGATAAAACTGTTTTGGAGTTTTATATCAAAATCTTATAAAACTAAAAGTAAAGTGGTGTATGTTAGTTTAACTCACTACTAGAAAACCTAAATGATGCAAATGTTGATAAGACAAACTCCGTTTCCCAATGGAGTTAGGATATTGTTTAGAATATTCAAACACTGGCTGACTGATGAAGTTGAATAGAATTACTTTATTACTCTAACTCTTCCTCTGGCTGTGGAAGAGACTAGTTCATTATCTTTATCCATCACAACCTCAAGTAAGTCGCACTCAAGAGTAGTGTTTTCTTTCTTATTTTGGTAATAGACTTGTTTGCCTCCACCTGTGAAGGTGTAGTATTTGAGTTCGTTAGTGGTATTATTTTCTACGATATTTGAAACTACTCCAACCATCTTGAATGCTTCTACATAAATGTCCTTACCATCAACAATCACATTTGTAGTTAGAACATATCTATCAATCTCATTTCTGCTCCTGAAATTTGCTATCAGATGTTCTGACCTTGAATTTATATTCTTTGTTTCTACTACTACATTACCGTATCCTATGTAGTTTGATATGGTGTTGCTGTATATACTAGCGAAGGCAATGTCGCTTCTAATGTTAAGGTTTGTAGCCATAACTCTAACATCACCGAACATCCTTGCTAGGTTGTTTTTTGATATATACTCAATCTTTTTAGCGAATGCTCTGAATTCTTGGTTTGTGATAAAACCATTTTCTTCAATATTAACCTTATCTTCGTTGACATTCATAAACACTCTATCACCACCAGTGTATAGGTTTTCGTTTGATATATACATTCTAGGTGATTGTGCAAAAGTTACATCACCTGTGTCGCCGTAGAACTCAGAGTATCCTGATGTTATCTCAATGTTTTTCTCGTAGTTTTTGAATACTACATTACCTTCTGAAATAGTGTAGTTTTTTGCTGAGTAGAACTTTATGACATCTGCTTCAATGTAATTTGATCCTTTGGTAGCAATAGGTCTTCTATTTGGTGTGCTTTCAAACAGTGTGAAATCCTTCTGTATCTTGACTTTTGGACCTGTTACAACTATCTTCTCCCTAGTAGGTTTCTGTTGTTGCTTCTTTTGAGCGAATGTATCAATATTCATAAGTAAAGCCATAGCAAACAAAGGTAAAAGTATGTAAATTATTTTACGCATTTTGAGCCTCCTTTTGTTCCTCATCATCATAGAATATGTCACATTCTCCTTCAAACTTAACATCATCCTCCATCCTAAATCTTGGAGATTTTATGTTACCTATGACTTCAGAACCACTGAAAAGTTCAACTTTCTTGGTAGCATTTATGTTTCCTATAACTTTTCCTGCTATCATTATCGTTCCTGCGGATATATCACCAGTAATTGTTGATGTGTGAGAAATTATAAGAAATCCGTTCTCAGATTTTATTTTACCTTTGAAATTACAGTCAATTCTCAAAGAAGTTGAAAATGAGATCTCACCCTCTGCAACGATGTCTTTCTTCATAACTGTTTTCACTATGAAGTCATCAATGCTGTAGGGAATTTTTAGTATCATAGTTGCTTCCTACTTTGTCTTCATCTCAAAAACCCCATCCCAGTCGTCAGGAGGTGGATTTTTAATGTATTCCTTACACCTATCAACATACTCTTTTGAGGGACCGTCTTCAGGATTTATTTTCAAACACTCCTCAAAATACTCAAGTGCCTGTGAGAAGTTTCTCTGTTTATAGTAATTTAGTCCCTGCTTATAATACGACAAAAGTTTAACCATGTTCTCTTTTGATAGTTCCATAGCTTTGACAAGATTATTATAATTGCTAAAAAGCCAGTTTTCAAAAAATGTTCGGCTGGTTGTTGTTGAAGTTTTGATCAGCAACTCGGTATTCTAATTGCGAAGGTTCTTACAGATTTAGTTTCTGTGCGGAGATGTTTTAACAACTTTTTTCTAAAAAGGAGGATTGATTTAACTTCTAGTAGTCCTTAAGATTGATGAAAGTATTATGAAAGCACTGCCTAGCAATAGAAATGCTGTGAATAGTTGGTCTCCCAGTATGGTGTAGAAAGTTTTTATCTTTGCGATTTTCACTCCTTCTACTATGTATCCTTTTGTGAAGTCTTCTAGGTTAGATATTACTAGTCCGTAGGGAAGGATTACAGCGCTTCTTCCAGTGTTTGTTGCTCTCAAGAGTGGTAGTCCAGTTTCAATTGCTCTGTATATTGCTCCAACCAGATGTTGCCATTGACTTTTCACACTGTTAGCCCATCCATCGTTTGTCATATTCACAATTACATCTGAACCCATAAGTGAAAGTCTTTTCGTTATGTAAGGATATAGGTCCTCAAAGCATATTATACCTGCTAGGTTTATGACTATACTAGGCTTTACTTCTACACTAACTACTTTGAACTCTCTTCCCGGTGTTAAGTCTCCACCTACTATTGCGTTTATAGCCTGTCTCAAGGGAGGTATATATTCCGAAAATGGTGTCCATTCTCCAAACGGCACGGTGTGAACCTTGTCATACCTAGTTATTACGTTTCCAAATCTATCAAAAAATAACGCACTGTTATAGTATTCATGATATTCACTTACTATCTGGACTATTCTTCCATCTCGTAATATGAATGAATTAGTTAGAAAACTCTCTCTGTGTGGGTATGTTAAAATAATTGGTTTTTTTACTTCCTTACCTATATTCATAGCCCTTACACCGAAAGCATCTCCAAACCTGTAGTAATAATTCACAGGGTCTCGTAGTATGCTTTCACAACCTACAACTATATCAGCATACTGACCTGCATCTTTATAGAGTTTGATAACCTCGTCAAGTTTCTCAAAGTCTCTTGCTAGTAGTTTGTCCCACGGTGAGAAGTTAGGTTGTAGAAGTCCAAACTTTATGATCTCACCTTTAGCACTATCGTATTTTTGCTTGCTATCAATTGCAATTATGCCCCCTAGGATAATTATCGCTACTGTCAGAGTGATTGGATAGTAAGTTTTGAGTGATAGAAGTAGTTTTTCTCTAGTCTCTCGCAACACCACAGGTGTTGAAAGGAATATTAGGATTAATACGACTAGGGTAGTATAAGTGAAGGAAAATTCTACAATGGTTTCAGTTAGGAAGAATACAAAGAGAGGAAGTAGAGTAGTGTATAACCCTAAGTATGGTGTTCCTTTGAGATACTCGGTATCTTTGTAGTTTTTGAACTTTAGGATTACTATCAAGATGAGTGAATTTATTAGAGCGACGAAAAAACTGACACCGAAGACTCCGAATAGTCTCGCTAGTGACGGTATTGCACCATTCAGAGTGTAGAAGATGTAGTTGTCTGTGAATGAGAAGTGGTATTGTGAGTGAGATAGGTAAATCAAAGGTAAGGACCAAAAGCCATTACCCTTCAGTAATTCCATAGAGGACCATAGGAACGGAAAGGCAAGAATAATGTTTTCACTTCTTCCTTTTGAGACTGCAGAAAACAAAACAAATGGTATCATCGTGTATAGGTATAATGGTATTAGAATACCGAGTGGTGCTAATGGATGAAACGATGAGAACCAATCTGTTGTCCAAACCCAAAATATCAATGAGAAGATAAATGAACCTAAAATTACAGATATATATCCATCCTTATAGCTTCGGTATATAGCGGGGACTAAAGCAAAAAAGCCTAGAAAAGGTATTCCTATGTTTGGAAATGAGAAAGAGAGTAATACTGCGGATGCTATCCACCAGATATATCTAGAAAATGGTGAATGAAAAATCTTCAATAATGAACTATTAATAGCAAATTTTTGGTTTTCATTTTTCATAGACTTTTGCGGATTGTATAAGTTTTTTAATAGTTTTGACAGTTTCTATGTTAGATGCTAGTATCTTTTGAACTTCAATGGTCTCACTTTTACAAACATCTAGTACTTCTTCTACCCGCTTTCTGTCCAAGGATATCTTGTTCAAAGTTACATTCAAACTATTGCTTCCATCAACCAATCTCTGAACTAGAGGTTTGTCAAGCAACTTAACCCCCTCAAGGTCTTCACTAAATTTCTCAGTCTGTTCGCTAAAATTCTTCAAGTGGTTCCATACTACATCTGTTTTCTCGTTCAACCCTGAGATAACCAACCCCTCCGCATCATACATCACAAAAACCGTCTTAATATTATCGTACAGCTCCTTGATTCTGGTTTCAAACTCGTGTGAAACATTCCTCACATCCCTTGCTATCTCGGACATCCTATTCAAAAGTTTACTAAGACCTAACGATATAAACCTAAACTCTTCCGGATATCCTACCTTTGCCATCTCCAACTGAAAGTTTATGAATATCATCTCCATATCCTTTGCATACTTCTCCACCTTCACAAAATTTGACATTACAACATCCCTGGACACCCCTGACATGTAAGATACATTCTGCTCTATAACAGACAAAAACCTTGACATATCGGAAATCAGAGAACCTATCTTTTTCAACTCTCCAACAACCTGTGGAAATGACTTTATCTCACTCAGAAATCCCTGAATGTCTCCCGATGTTCTCTTTTTGAGTGAGTTGAGATATGATAATATATCTGATGATCTCTCACTAAATTCAATCACAAGAGTATTTGTTCTAGATAATTCCTTTTTTACATCTTGGTAAGATGTCAGTCCTATTCTGATGTCCTGCTTTGTTCTTATAGTGTTGATCGCATTCTCAATAATCTTCAGAGAAGAGAGTATTTTGTCAGGAATATTTTGAGTTGATTTGACAATCTCTTTGAGTGTTTCGTCTGCATATTTTGATAACTGGTTGAGTTGGTGAAGGTTTCTTATGATGTCCTCTATGTCATACATTCCGAAACTTGGGGAACTCTGCTTAACCTCACTCCAGTTCTCAAGCACGTAATTAACACTGTTGAAAAGCTTTCTTAAAGTTATATGAGAGGTCATAAATAGCAACGATAAGACTGTAATAGTCGCTATTGCTATCAGAACCTGACCCCAAGCTGCTGCACCTAGAGTGCTTCCAGAAGATATTATTAGAGAACTCATAAGTATTGTTAGAGTTATGAATGTAGGATACAAAAATCTTATAGATAACCTTCCGTGTTTGATGATTTCACTTTTACTCTTTATAGATATGTATTTACTCATCTTTACATTGTAGTCTCCTAATATGTTTTGAAGAACGAAGAAATACACGATACTAGCAGTCCATGCTCCAAAGGTAGGAGATATGAAGAGTGCTATAAATGTTTGTATTGAAACATCTCCGTGCCTTACAAAACCCCATATGTCTGCTATCAAACCTCCTATTGTTATTCTGAAGAATAGATTTATAGATGCGTAGAGCGGTATCTTGGATGTAGAAAACAAAAACTCCTTGAAACTTTCAATGTCGTTTTTCAATATAAACTTGATAAGATGTCTTACGAGAAAAACATTGGTTGGGAACGCTACAAAAGTGACGATAACTACTGTCATGACGGCGACCGGTAGAAAGTAGACATCCATAAAGATATCTGCGATATTACCATATCCTATCGCAATAATAACAGCTACTGGAACTCCAAACCCAAAACCTATGATTTCAGATGAAAAAAAGTTTATCAATGTTTTCAGAGATACTTTTCTTATGTAATCTCTATCCTCTGATGGAATACTGGAAAGTTGTATGCTATCAAGACTCATAAATGACAGTAAGAATTATTTAGAACTATATTGCTGATTTCAAAATTGCTGATTTCAAAAAAATATGATGTAGGTTATAAAGAAGGTTTTGTGAAAAAGTCTCGTTTTATGGTATTGTAGTTTTTGAATGAATCTCATAACAATACAATAATCAATTTTGCGAGAGACTATTGGTAGGATGTATTTTATTGTCTCAACAAAGTTTAGGTTTTTATTCTACGAGTTGGTATGAATTTTAGATTTCATCTTAGGGTATTCAATTAAAACACAAATTACCTTAACACATAAATCTATATTACAACTTTGGTGTGCTATTTGAATAACCTACTACTAGTTGAGTATAATTCTGTTGTATGAACAACTCTAGATCTAGAAGAAATACTATCAGGGTTGGTATTGAGCCTACGCCACTCATAGATGTGATGTTTCTACTTACAATATTCTTTATGCTTACCTCAACGATAATAAAGACATCCTCAATAAATGTCAATCTTCCAAAATCCATAATCTCCGACTCTCAACCAAGAACTCAAATAATAGTTACGATAACGAGAGATAACAAATTGTTCTTGAATGACTATCCGATCTCACTTCAAGATTTATCTTCAGCGATAAAGAGAATAACGGTAAGAGATCCGAATGTCCCTGTTATCATAAGGGGGGATAAGGATATTCCTTACCAGATGGTTATTGAGGTTATGGATAGGGTTAGGATAGGAGGAGCGGTAGAAGTAAGTCTGTCGGTTGAACAGAAAAGATGATATGAAGATTCCTTTTTACAAACCACCTATCACTATCTACGACTATCTTGAAGTTTTCAAGACGATCAGAACTGGCTGGCTCACGACTGGAAAGAGAAATAGAGAGTTTGTAAATCTACTCTCTAGGTTTCTTGGCATTCGGGAAGATAGACTAAAGTTAGTATCATCTTGCACTGCAGGATTACACCTGCTTTACGATGCTTTTAACTTAAAAGGTTATGAAGTAATAATACCTAGCATAACATTCGTATCTGCCGTTGAGATGGCCATTCACACTGGTATAAAGCCAGTGATTGTAGATGTTGAGGATGAATACATTACAATATCACTTGAGGATGTGTCAAGGAGGATAAGTAAAAACACGAAAGCGATAGTTCCAGTTCATTATGCGGGCAACACTTACGATGTTGAAGGGATAAAGCTAGTGTCTAGAGACTACAATCTGGTGGTTATAGAAGACTCTGCTCATGCCTTCGGGGTAGAATATAACGGTGTGAAGGTTGGTGATACTGAAAGGTTAGGTGTTGATGCTAGCGTATTTAGTTTCTACGCAACTAAAACATTACAGACTGGTGAGGGAGGGCTTATATCAACTCACAATTATGAGGTGATGGATAAAGTATCAAAAACATATCTTCACGGTATGGATAAGGACGCTTGGAAGAGGTATCAAGATAATATTTCTATCTACGATATAACAGAAATTGGTTTCAAGTATAACTTTCCAGATATTCTTGCCGCAATAGGTATAGCACAACTCAAAAACTTTGAGAAAGCACAGAAGGAAAGAGAAAGAGTTTGGAACTTTTACCAGTCTTCACTTAAGGATATAGAGGGAATAAGATTACCAAAAGTCCGTCCAAACACAAAGCATTCTTATCATCTTTTCGTTATACGCCTAAACCTAGAGATGTGGAGTATTGATAGGAACAGATTTATATCTCTGCTTTCTGAGAGAGGGGTTGGAACAAGTATTCATTTTACACCAGTATATAGGTTCTCAAAGTATAGTGAAGTGCTAAATCTGTCTCCTTCTGACTTTCCTGTGTCTGAGAAAGTATTCAGTGAGATAGTTTCGCTTCCAATCTATCCTTCGCTTTCAAATAGAGAACTAGAGTATGTAGTTGAAACAATACGGAGTCTTTGGTTGAAATATCGTAGATAAAATTATCGCTTTTTAGGCAAGGTTCTTGGAAGTTTTTTGTGAATATTTGTATAGGAAACTTTCTTAACGATTTCAATGAATGATTTTGGATGACTTTGAATGTAGAAGTTTTTATACGTTTCTGTATCCCTAGTATTTGGAGTTTTGATACCGTTGATAATATTTTGAAAACGACTGTTGAATGTTAAATTAGGGTTTCTTAAAATTATCCTTATGGAGGGAATATGAGAGTTTTAACGCTGTTGATATTATTACTTTTAATGTTTAGCATTGTTGGTTATTCCAATGTATTCAAGGACATAAAAAATGAGTCTGATGCTAAAAAGATGTATGAATACTACAAGGAGCAGTTTTCAAAGGATAAGAACAATTATGAGAATGCTTGGAAGTTGTGTGCTTATGCTAGGTTTTATGGTTTTTACTTCGTAAAGGATAAGGGAACTAGAGAGTCTCTCTTTGAGGAAGCGAAGAATGCCGGTGAAACTGCTGTCAAGTTGAACCCTAACGGTGTTGAGGGAAATTACTTTTTAGGTGTTGCATATGGATCTTTGGCACAAGAAAGAGGAGTTATGAATAGTCTGTTTCTTGCAGGACCTATCGTAGAAAATATGACGAAGGCTATAAAGAAAGATCCATCTTACAGAGATGGTGCTGCTTATATTGTCAGAGCAAACGTTTATTCCAAAGCGCCAGGATGGCCTGTAAGTGTAGGTGATGTGAATAAAGCAATAAGCGATTTTGAAAATGCTATAAAATACAACAACAAAGTTGCATACAGGTATTATGCAGAATTCCTAATAAACAGAGGTGAAAAAGCAAAAGCAAGGGAAATGATACAAAAGGGATTGAGTTTGACACTAGATGAACCTGTGATTGATGAATATGAAACGAAAGTCTTAAAAGATCTCCTTGAGAAAGTAAAGTAGTTGTATCTTTGGTTTTGGACTTTACGATTAGGAGAAGAGATGATAAGTTAGAAAGAACACGAATCTAGGATTGGAGATACTACCTATTTTGCGAGCTTTAGACTTTACTACACTGATCTATCAGATGTTAGATAAGAAGTGTATTCAAACTTGTTAAATGTTGGAAGTAGGTTTGAGTTAGTTGCCGTTTTTATAAACCTGAGTTTTATAGGTTTGAGAAAAGAATTGAGTATAAACTTTATTTTAGTCTGTGCTATTCAAACTTTCGGTTTCTGTTATGCAGAATGTTAGGTAAGTTTAATTTTCAGAAATACCATTCTATTCCGATACCTTCTACAAAGGAGTTTGGCTATGGAGAAAGTTTTGAAGTTTCAGATAGTTATGACGGTATTTTTCCTATTCATATCTTGTGCTAGTAATGGTATGAAACCATCAAAGGATTCAAATACCAAAGAGGATAAGTCTAAAAGTCAGATTACTACTTCTGAGTTTAGTTCATCATACGACATTAAGATACTTGGAGTGTTTGTCTATGACAAGAACGGTTTAAGGGCTGTTAGTAAAGCACCAGAGGAGTTAAAGAAAGTAAAAAGAGGAGTATTGAGTTTTACCAAGACGAATGTAATGATATTAGTGTCGCATTACTACAACTCTTTTGATGAAGCAACTAACGAGGTTATACAGAAAAAAGATATTTCTGCGTTTATCGTTAGCAACTTCGTGTTCTACGACGATGGTAAGGATTCAAATGTAAGTATTGTCAGTTCTTCTGATCCTTTAGCATATATTTTCAAAGATGACTTTAGGTTAGACAAAAGTTATATAGCGAGAGTAGGATTTGATGGTAATGAAATGTTTAAGACCTTATCAATTTACACAACAGGAGATGAAGAACTGGAAAGGAATATCATATCTGTTTGGGAAGGGATATGCTGGGATAAGTCAGTCAATCTAAACATAACCGAAAAGTTTATCCGTTTGATAACATCAAACTACCAAGCGATAAGAAAATTAAAGAGTTGGACCAATTAGATGATAAAGATAAAAGTAATAGCAGTAGGTAAGCTACACTATAAGGAACTTGAAGAAACGATAGATAGGTTTGTCAGAATGGTGTCAAGGTTTGCAAAGATGGAGATAGTTGAGATACCAGAGTCTAGAAAGTCTTTTCCTTATAATCTCAAGGATGAAGGTATGAGAATAATCCAGAGTCTGAAAAATGAGTTTGTTGTGATAACAGACAGGAATGGTGTTGAGATGTCTTCGGAAGAGTTCGCTTTGAATATAGTGAAGAAGAATCTTGATATCGGTAGGAATATATCCTTTGTAATAGGGGGACATCAAGGACTTTCTGAAGAAGTTAAGAGAAAGGGAGAGGTTGTTTTATCCTTTTCAAAGATGACTTTTGGTCATAATATCTTCAGGGTTATGCTACTTGAACAGATATACAGAGCATTTTCTATCATATTTGAGACGGAGTACCACAAGTAGGTATTAGAAAATTACATTGCTTCGGATTTACCAAAAGCAGTATTTCATTTAGGCTAAAAGGATAACTTTAGTGGAAACATTGATAGATACGTAAGTGTTGGTTTGAGAGAGTATTTTGTAGGTTTTAGGTTTATTGAAATGATAACAAGGTAGGGTTAATCTTGATTGGTAGGTATATTTGAGGTTCGTTTTATATATTCTTCTATCCTGCTTGATACCTCATCAACCTGTTTGATTGACATACCAACGAATTCTTTGAAGTCATTTATGTTGCTTACGCTTTTCTTGATAACATCTGGTGCTTCATCTACCTGAAGTTCATCAAGTAGGTTGATACCTTTACCTAGTTTGTTTTCTTCAACGACTTTCATAGATTTGTCTCTTATGAATTTGTGTAGTTCTTGTCTATCTCCTCCTTTTTTGACTGCTCTCATTAGGATGTTTTCAACTGCGTAGAAGGGTAGTTTTTCTTTCATTCTCTGTTTTATTACCTCTTCATTGACTTTTAGTCCATCAACAACTCTTTTGTAGGTGAGTAGTATAGCGTCAGTGCATATAAATGCTTCTGGTATTATTATCCTTCTGTTTGCGGAGTCATCAAGAGTCCTTTCAAGAAATTGTGTTAAGTGATTTTGGATGGCGATGTTGGGTAGAGTAGTTAAATATCTTGCTAGTGAGTTTATCCTTTCGCAAAGGATAGGATTTCTCTTGTATGGCATTGCTGATGAACCGACTTGTTTTTCCCCGAAAGGTTCTTCCATCTCACCTACACTCTGAAGGTATCTAACATCATTAGCAAACTTTGAGGCTGAAGCACCAATCTGTGCAAGTTTTGAAAGGATGATGTAGTCATATTTTCTGGAGTATGTCTGTCCAGTTATCCAAAAACTTTCCTTGAAACCTAACTTCCTTGATACTATTTCATCAAGTTTTTTTACCTTCTCCCCATCTCCTTCAAACAGTTCAAGGTAGCTTGCTTGTGTTCCAGTAGTTCCTTTGACTCCTCTTGTTTTGATATTTTTCAGAAATGTATCAAGTTCCTCAAGGTCAAGGAATATATCATACGCCCACAGAATCGCTCTTCTACCGACGGTAGTAGGTTGCGCAGGTTGTAGGTGAGTGTATGAAAGACAGGGTAGTGATTTATACTTTCTACCAAACTCAATAAGTTTGGTAATTACATCAATAATTCTTTTTCTGACTAACTTAAGCGCTTCCAAGATTATATACATTTCCGAGTTGTCAGTTACCTCTGAACTCGTCGCACCGAGATGTATGATAGGTTTTGCTTTTGTTGCCTGTAGCCCGAAAGCTTCAATGTGTGACATCACATCATGGTTGAGTTCTTTCTCAAGTTCTTTAGCAGTATCAAGGTTTAGTTGTTTTTCAAATCTTTTCATCTCTTCTATCTGTTCTTCTGTTATGGGTAGTCCTAGTTCCTTTTGAGTTTCTGCAAGTACTATCCAGAACTTACGCCAAGTTGAAAACTTCGTCTCTTCCGAAAAGAGTTCTACCATCTCTTTTGAGCCATACCTATCTACAAGGGGATGTTTAAATGCCATAAGAAAAGTCTAATCAATGTAATTTCTTGGATTCAAAGAATGGAGTTTACTATCAACAAATTACAACCTTGGAAACACCAAGGTTAAGAAGAAACTACTCCTGATTGTGAATTTTGAACTCTTTTAGTTTGTTGTAAAGATAGTCCATTAGGACTATAGGAATTTATAGCGTTTGATTCCTTTTAATCCTTCTTTTTTATTAACTCTTTAACTATGAACTCTGGTCTTCCTTTTATCTCATCAAAGATGTTGCCTATATATTTACCTATTATACCAATTGTTATCAGTTGTATTCCTCCCATGAATATGATAGTTATCATAGTAGATGCCCAACCCGGTATTGCTTGAGATGGATTGATTAATCTGACTAATATGACATAGACGGCTAACGCAAGCCCTATGAAGGTAGTTATGAAACCTAGAGTTGTTGCGAGTTTCAGTGGTTTATCGGAGAAGTAGAATATTCCAGTAAGTGCGAAGCGTAGCATTTTTTTAAGGGGATACTTTGTTTCACCTGCAAACCTAGGGTTTCTGTCGTAGTAGATTGGAACTTGCTTAAAGCCCATCCAGCTTATCAGTCCTCTTATGTATTTATCTCTCTCTTTGAGTTTCTTGAACTCTTCTATGACTTTTTTGTCAATCAGTCTAAAGTCTCCGGTGTCAAGTGGAAACTTAACATCGGAGAGTAAGTTGAGAAGTCTGTAAAAGGCTTTTGCCGTGAATTTTTTAAAAAAGCTTTCACCTTTTCTTTCTCTTCTTACTCCATAGACTACATTCGCACCTTGCTCTAGATGAATTTTTATCATCTCTGGTATTACATTTGGTGGGTCTTGGAGGTCTGCATCAATTATTACTGCAACATCGCCAGTTGAGTGCTTTATTCCAGCGGATACTGCAGGCTGATGTCCAAAATTCCTAGAAAACGAAACTACTACTACGTTATCATCCTTGCTTGCTATATCCTTGAGTATTTCTAGTGTCCTGTCTTTACTACCATCATCAACAAATACTATCTCATAGTCATAGTTGTTCTCTAGCATCACCTTCCTAACTTCTTCGTATGTTTTCATTATCACAGGTTCTTCATTATAACAGGGAATAACTACCGATACTTTCATAGTAATTCTACCTATGTGTCTTTTTGTATTATTAATGTATTTGTATTATTAATGTATTTGTGTATTAATTCAAAATTAATTTTTATTCAGTAAGTGTTTATTTTGGATACTATCAGATTGGTCTATCTTGTATTCAAGTTATACAAATTAGTCAAAGATCAAGTTTGCTTGAATTTATAAAAATTTTCCAGATCTTCTAAGAAACTGTTAGTATATAAGTTTTCATATTGTTCAGTTAGGATGGTAGTAAAATCTGTACTGGTCTGATGGTTTATAATATCATGGTTAGCGGGCTTGTTCTGTTAGTTGATGGTTTACTATCATACTAGCCGAGAAGTTGTTGGCTAGTAGTAAATTTGGTAAAGTATCGGATTTATCAGATGGAGTCTTTCAAGAGTTAAGTTTGGTATTGGTATTAGAAGTTTTGGGGTTAAAATGATTATAATACTGTTATGAAAGTAAGAATAATATTCTCATTGTTTCTAGTTGTTTTTTGTCTAACTCCTAGTTTATCCTTTGCTTCTACTAACACTAATGAAGTTATTTTACCTCAAACGGAGTTTTTCGCTGAAGGTGCGGTTTCACCCGTTATAGAAGAGAGGAGTATTTATCTACCTTCAAGGGAAGACAAGAAGGATCTTTATGATACTCCATCTATCAAAAGTGTTGATATTCTTGAAAGAGAAGCAAAGAAAGAGATATCTCAAGATGTCAGGTCAAAACTAATATCTCTCTTCTCATATGGACTTAACGATATTCTGAACTTCTCAATCATAGGTCTGAGTCAGATACCTGTTGATACCTTGAGTGTTAGCACTGTGATAAAGTATGATAGGTTTAAAAGACCTGATATGGTGTTCTACGGTCAGGAGCAGAGAACCTTGAGAAATACATTAAAGGAATCTGATCTTGCAAGTGTTTCTGTTGGGTTATCATCTTCTTCTGTCTTCTGGAATACTATTTTTGAGTTTTCTGAAGAGTTTAAAGGACTCTGGGATAACCAGTCTTACTTGGATGAAAAGGATAGAGATGTCTTACTTAACTCAAAACTAAGATACAGGATTGATAAAGAGTCTACTTTAGATCTCTCACTGGGTCTGAAACATTACTACGCTAACTTAAGGGATAGAGGTTTCAATTCGCTACACACATCGTTGAATGACTTTTTCTTTGGTTTGGGGTACAAGTTTGGAGTTGAGGACTATAATTTCTTCGGGATTGATTTGGGAGTTGGTGCTGGTGTATTCAAACTCACTTACGAAAATGAACTAAAAAGTGGTGTCTATGGGGATTTGTCAATATCTTTTTCTATACCTATTTACGAAAACAGATGGTTTGTAGGTTTATACGCTGGGGCTGTTCCAGATACTTTCTTCCCTATGGAGTGGTATTCCAGACTTGGTGTTATACACAAGTTTTCTGACATATTCTCAATAAAACTATCCGTTTTCAAAGATTACGATCGTTTCACATCTTCTAGTTTATCAAAGGGGTTAAACATACTGACTTCTGTTCCTAGAGGTGACTCATATATCGGCGTTGAGCTAAGTCCTAGAGTATTCTTCCTAGGTAATAACTCCTTGAGTCTTTTTGTAGGTTTGTCTTACTATCTAAATAAGTATTACGACAGACTCCAAGCCGACTCTTATGTTATAGATTATACAAACGCAACTGCTCTGTATTCAAAGTTGAACTTGGATATTATATCACTTGATTGGCTCAATTTCGGTGGTGTGTATAGGCTGCTTTTCTTCTTTCCAAGTATTCCTCACATCTCTCAACATTCCGTTGAGTTGAATGCTAAAGTTATCTTGGGTAGTTTTAATTTTTTGGTTGGTGTTTTTGGTGAAACTGCTAGACTTATTGAGTTTAATGGGTCTGAACTACATCCATATCTAGGTCTCTCCTTTGAGATAGAGTGGGAGGTAATTAAGAACTTTTCAATACTTCTTAAGTTTCAAAATGTTTTGAACAACCTTGTGGAGATAAGAAAGGATAGTGTAGTCTTGGAACCGTTTTACTTCCAAGGTGGTGTTAAAATCAAACTATGAGGTTGGGTGTAGTCTCAATAGTGGGAAGACCTAATACGGGTAAGTCTTCTCTTTTCAACGCGATAGTTGGTAGAGGTAAGGCAATCGTTTTTGATAAGGCTGGGACTACTATTGATATCAACAAAGAGATTGTGAATTTGGATGGAGTTGAGTTTATTCTACAAGACACAGGTGGATACACTCTTGATAGTTATGGCACTGATATTCCTGCTAAACTCGTTGGTAGAGTAAAGGAACTTCTTTTAGAGGCACTGGAGGCATCAACTTTAATACTCTTTACAGTTGAATATAAGGTGGTTGATTTTCTTGATTTTGAACTTGCTAAACTGCTTCGTAAATATCAGGATAAGGTAAAGTTAGTTGTAACAAAGGTTGATACTTTCAACCAGCGTATTCAGGTGTCAGATGATGTCTATAGATTGGGTTTCAAGAGTATGTTTTTTGTATCATCAAAAACGAAGTATGGATTTGATGATCTGCTTGAAGGTATCAAGATGTTTATTCTAGAGAGAAGTAAGGTGAAGGAAGAGGAACGAGAGTCAGAGCCAATCAAGGTCTCAATAGTAGGTAGGGTGAATGTTGGTAAGTCTTCAATAATGAATGCAATACTTAAAAGTAATAGGTCGTTGGTTGATGAAGAACCAGGAACTACCAGAGATAGTGTGGATGATTTCGTTGAGGGTGGGGGAGTTTCTTTTAGGATAACCGATACTGCAGGTTTCAGAAGGAGTATTTTCAAGGCTGGGTTGATTGAAAAGTTCGGAATTGAGAGAACCAAAACATCAATACAGAATTCAGATGTTGTTGTAGTGGTAATTGATGGCAGCGAAGGAATTACAAGTCAAGATAAGAAGGTTTTGAGATATGTTATGGAGAGTTATAAACCTTTCATAATAGTTGTTAATAAGATAGACCTAGTAATTGGGATTGATAAGCTTGGTGATAAGAAGGAAGAGAAGGTTTATGAGAATGCTTTCAAGGATTTCTTATCTAGAAACTTTGAAGGTACTTGCAATATTCCTGTTATTCCTCTATCGGCAAAGTATGGTTATAATCTTGATAAAATTTTTGAGACTGTTAAAGTTCTGTATGAATCTTCCAGAAAGAGAATATCTACTGGTGTCCTTAATAGGAAGATAAGGGAGTTAGTTCCACATCTTTTCAGTGGGGAGTTATCTACGAAGTTAAGGATTTACTACATTACCCAAGTTGATGTCAATCCTCCTACCTTTGCTGTATTTGTGAATAAGGTTGAAAACTTCAAGAAGAACTTTGAGATATTTCTAAAGAATAAAATAGCAGAACTATTCGGATTTACAGGTATTGGAATAAGGATTATAGTTAAGGAGAGAGAAAGGAAGAGGAAGAAGGGAGACTAATTATTCTTGGAAGTTGATTTATTAAGATCAGGTTTGTAGGTATATCTGGGAATATGAACAAGTTAAAAGAGTAATGTTTAAGAGGTTAGGAAGATTGTAGAGTTAGAAAAAATATCTGGAAATTTCTTGGTTGAAATGTGGTTGCGGGATATTCAGGATAGTTTTCTGTAAAAAATACTAACTTTAGTTAGTATGTAGAGTTTTATGTGTATCTTTCTTATAATTTACACTGTGGATAAGGAAGAGTTGAGATCTTACATGATAAGATTAGTTCTTGACGATAAGTTATTATTGCAGATAGGAGAAGACAAAATACATTTATGGCTACCATTGATTGACTATAAGGTTAGTAGTGTAGTGGATGTTGCGAAAAACCTAGACGATAAGAATATGTCAAGAGTTTTGAGTATAACGGTGCCAAAACTACAGAGACTTGTTATAGGTATAAACAACGCAGTTAGGAATAACTATGATAAAGGTGAGGATAGTATAATCAGAGCATTAGTTGAACTACTGACGAGTGGTAGGATATGAACATATTTGGTAGAATAGGTAGGTTTATAATACACAAAATTGACTACTTTTCAGGTGTTGTCTCATTGAGTTTTTACAGTTTAATTGAATTATTCAAGAGACATCCGTATAATCAGAGATTACTGTTTTATCAGAATACCATAAGACAAATATTCTTCACAGCAGTTCAATCATTAAGAGCAGTTTTTGTAGTGTCTCTGGTTTTGAGTATTGCTACCATTTCAATACTTTTCTTTCAGTTTCCAGAGGTAGTCCCCAAAGAGATTATTGCGGATGTATTTGTGATGGTGATATTTAGAGAAATTATGCCTTTATTTGTGATGATAATAGTCATAGCAAGGTCTGTTTCTGCGATAGCGGTTGAAATAGGTAATATGACAGTCAATAAGGAGTTTGATATTTTGGTTTCGTTAGGTATTGACCCTCTTTTCTACCTAACTCTACCTAGAGTTTTAGGTATGACAATCTCATTGATCATACTCACGATATTCGCAAGTTTTATAATTCTCGTTCTAGGACCTATAACTTTGATATTGTTTTACGAAATTGATTTTAATGAGATCACGAACCTCATATTCAGTAAGGTTTCAATATTTGACCAACTATTAGTTTTATTGAAAGTTGTCGTGGCAGGGTTTTTTATGCCTAGTGTGGCATCGTATTACGGGTTCAAAACTCCAACTAGAAACCTAGTCCCTGTATCCGCAAACAAAAGTATTATGGCGGCATTATCTCTTGCCCTGTTCTCAAGTCTTACCTTGAGTCTTCTGTTTTATATATTCGTTTTCCAAGTATAGTCTAGAAGAATGTTTTTAGCAGTTGTGAAGAGTTTTGGTTTTAGACAATTCTGTTTATATTCTTCAGAAATAATAAACCTATTTGAGCATCAAAATGTGATCGTAGATTTTTCTTTATTTCATTGGCTATTACTTCTATGTCTAGTTTCTTTCTATAAACTCTTGCTGTATTCATAGCGTCAAAAGCATCTGCGAGTGTTGTTATTTTAACAGGAATTGGTATGTCTTTATCTTTTAAGCCTAAAACATATCCAAGACCATCTACTCTCTCGTGGTGTAAGTATGCTATATCACTTACATCTCTGAATATACTTACTGATGACAGTAGTTCTTTACCTATGACTACATGGTTTTTCATCTCTTCCATAGCCTCATATCCTAACTTTGAAGTGGCGAACAAAATCTCGTCTCTAACCCCTACTTTGCCTATGTCGTGTAGCAGTGCTCCTATTTCTAGGAAGTTTGGGATGTATGTATTGTTATAAACGAGTTTTGATAAGTTATACGCATACCTTGCTACTCTTTCAGAATGCCCTTTAGTGTAAGGGTCTCTCGCTTCTAGTATTGATACCAACATAGCGGTGAACCATCTAAACAACTTCTCTTCATTCTTCACCTTTGTGGAGAATTCATCCATTGTATGTTTATATTCTCTATATACTTCTAACATGTTCCTTATTGTGATTACCGAGATTGTTATATTGAGTGAAAGTATTAGGATAGTTATCAAACCTTCAGGTAGTATTGAACCTGAAAATTCTCCTATCGTAGACAAGGACAATATGCTAGGAATTAATGCGAATAGAGTTCCTTTCAATTTGTCTTCAATGTTTAATTTTTTAGAGTTGATAGTTATGAATAATATACTTTCTGTTACGAAAACAACTGTAGAGATTACTAGTATAACCAGTTTTGCAAATACGATGTTCCAAGTTGAGTTTATTATTACCATTATTAATGCTGTGACGAACAATGTTCCGTATATTGTCATAGTTGTTTCTAACTTTGTTGTTTTGATCCATAACATTCTTGTAGCCAACGGTGAAAGTATTATACTTAAGGATAGTATTATGTTTTTAAGTAGATAGAGGACTTTATCCGAAAAAACTCTTTCAAAGATTACATTAGCCAAATATAGTGTTATTAGCGAAACTATTATAAAACTTGATAGTATTCCTTTCTTCTGTAAGTTTTGTGTTTCAAAATCGGGTATATGTAGTGTTTTGAAACTTGATATAGATGCAAGTATTATTGATAAGTATGCGAACCATAATACGAACGAGATCCCAGTATTCACTGAAAGTATGTATTCGTATATTGTGTATAAATTATCCATTAAACTCTCTTATCCAATTGACAAAAGTAGGGCACAGTCCTTTACTTTCAAGCATTTTTACAAACTCTTCTATTGTTCTTTCATCAGATACATCAAACTGCGATGATTTGATGTTTTGTGAGTATCCACCGACGGCGGTTGAGGATTCTGCTGACATTCTAGTAGGTCCTAGAAGCGCTATATTGTCTCTGAATTCACTGGATTCTCTAGTTGATATGTTTATCGCAATCCTGTTTAAGAATATTCTAGCAACTGATATGAATTGAACCATGTCGGTATCACTAACTTCGTATATATCAAACTTGAAGCTACTACTGTTGTGAATAGGTCTCATTCTAGGGAATGAGATACCAATCTCTACATCAGGGTATGTTTCAAAAAGATACTCTGCATGCTTGAGCGTCAGGAATATCTCCTTTCTCACAGGTGCAAGCCCAAGAAGTGCTCCTATGTTTATCTCTCTAAATCCTGCTCTTCCACCTCTGTCTGGTGTCTCTAGTCTATACAGATAGTTCTTCTTCGGTCCAAAGACATGTAGTTTGTCATAGATATCCTTATCGTATGTCTCTTGATATACTGTTAAGCCTTCTGCTCCGCTTTCTATGACCTTCCTGTAGTCATCTTCATCCATAGGGTATATCTCTATTGAGACTTCATCAAAGTATTCCTTCAGTATCTTAACAACACTTGTTATGTAATCTATTCCTACAAACTTTGACTCACCTGTGAGTAGTAATACATGTCTTATTCCTTTACTTCTCAATATTTCCGCTTCCTTCCTAACTTCATCAAGATTAAGTGTCTTCCTTTTAAACTTTTCAAACACACTGAAGCCACAGTATAGACAAGCATTTACGCAATGGTCTGAAACATATAAGGGGGCGTATATAAACATCACATTTCCAAAGAATTGCCTAGTTATTCTGAATGACTTCCTAGCGAGATACTCTATGTATTTTTGTGCTTTTGGTGATATAAGGGATATTAGGTCGTGGTCATTGAGATATTCTTTTGACAATGCTCTCTCTACATCGTCATAAGTTACATTATCAAATAGAGTGTCAAAGTCCCAATCGTAATATCTATCAAGAACATCTTTGAATGACTTCTTCTCTAAAACAATCATAATTAAATTATAAAAACTTGCTTCAGGTTAATCCAATTAATTTTTAGGGGAATTTAAAGCGAAGTAGGGTTTGTGGTAAGGTCTAGAAAATTTTCAGTTTATTAAGCGGAATTTTGAAGGATACTTTCATCTATGATTGCAAATATTCCTTAAACAAAAATACAATTTTTGTTGTTATGAACATTGACAAGGTAAAGTCATTTATAGTAATGGATATATTAGAGAAAGCACTTGAGATGGAGAGGTATGGTGTTGATATTATACACCTGGAGATAGGAGAACCTGACCTTCCAACACCTCAAAAAGCACTAGAGAAGTTGCCTGAATACTTATCAAAGTACAAGATGGGATACACACCAAGTCTAGGAATTCAACAACTTAGGGAGAGTATTTCAAATTACTATTTCAGAGAGTATAAAGTTGAGATACCGCCTTCTAATATTGTTATAACTCCAAGTAGTTCCACGGGGATGTATCTTATGGTATCACTCCTTCTTGACGGTGGTGGCGAGTTTATAGTTTTTGACCCATCGTATCCGTGTTATCCAAACTTCATATTACACTCGGGTGGGGAGGTAGTGAGAGTAAATGTTTTCAAAGAGAATAATTTTAATCCAGATATAAGTGATTTAAAGAAGGTTATAAACTCTAGAACCAAAGGGCTTATAACATCCTCTCCTTCAAATCCTACTGGAACATTGCTAAAAGATGATATTCTAGAAGTGCTTCTAGAGACAGGATTACCAATAATTGTTGATGAGATATATCAGGGTATAGTATTCACAAAACCAAAAAGTGAGAGTAGCGTTGCTAGGTATTTCACTCGTGATGGAAACTTGATAATCTCAAATGGTTTCTCAAAATACTTTAGTATGCCTGGATGGAGAGTGGGGTGGTTAGTGCTTCCAGACAGGTATATACCAAACATGCAAAAACTACTTCAAAACATCGTTATATCAACTCCAACGCCTTCACAAGTTCTTGCTAGTATATGTATTAGTGAATGTATAGATATTCTTGACGAATACACTAGTACATATCACCAAAGGTTTATTTCAGCGAAACAATACCTTGAGAGGTTCGGTTTCTCAATAGGCTATGAGGTAGAAGGTGCATTCTATATCTACCTTGATATGTCAAAATACACAAATGACTCATACGAATTTTCCAAAAGATTTCTGGAAGAATACTCTGTAGCAATAACACCAGGTATAGATTTTGGTCAGAATATGACTAATAAGTTTGTCAGAATATCACTAACAAACAGGCTAGAGAATATCCTTGTGGGACTTGAGAGACTAATAAATATGATCTACGGATACCATCCTAATCCAAGACCAGTATAAAATAGAGTATTTTTTGATTTTTGGGGTTAGGAAGTTTTGTAGGTTCTTCAATTTTACTATCTGGTTGTATTTAGATTTGATTAGTTTGTTTTTGGTCTATAGAATTTATAAATGTATGGATAAGATTGTAAAAGTTTTGAGTGTGTTAGGCAATTTCGCTTGGATTAGCATTGATGGTAATAAGATTAAAGCAAAAGTTGAGGGTAGCATTCCTTCCAATGTTTTCCTTGGTGAGGTTTTAAAGGAAGGTGATAAGTTAATAGTGAGAGTAAAAGATAGTCTAGTTGCGAAGGATATAACTAGGATACTATCAAGTATTGACATTCCTAGGAATCTCAAGAATTATCTTATTACCAAGATACTTATGTCACTTGATATTCCGATTGACAGGTGGAAGTATGATTTGCTTAAGAATTTTGAATTACCACTACTTCTTTCAGCTTTGGTTTTAAAATCCAAAGGTATTGATGCAAAAAAGCATCTGTTTTTGGTTGATGTTGTGTATGGTGAGGTAATGAAGAAGTTTGATAGAGAAGAATTTGAATTTTTCTTCAATTCCATCTTCTTGGATGAGAAGCGCTTTGTCAGAGTGTTTGATGATCTGGATGAAAGTGGTAGTAGATGGTTTGCGTATTTTGAGTTTGAAGATGAGGGGATAAGGAAGCTTGTTTTGTCTGCAAGTTTAGATAGTGTTGATGTTTTAGTGGTTTTTGAGAGGGTTAGAGTTGGTTATTCTGTTTCAATAAACTTATTTGGTGAAGTAAATGTTTCATCAATTGATGTTACTCAGCTTAGGTCAAAACTTGAGGATATAGGTTTTAGGCCGATTAATATAGGAGTGAATATTTATGGAGGAAGTGATGAAAAAAGCAGTAGCGTTGAAGTATGAGCCTTCTGAGATGAACGCACCACAAATTGTCTCAAAGGGTGTTGGATTGCTAGCACAGAAAATAATTGAGATTGCAGAAGAACATAACATTCCCATTGTCAAGTCTGAAGTTGTTGATCCTCTTATATCGTTAAAACTCCGTTCGGAGATACCACCTGAACTTTACTCTGCAATAGCGGAGATTATCGCTTATGTGTATAAGTTGGTAAAGGATAGTAAGAGATAAAGAAAGCCCCCAGTGTGACTGGGGACTGTGATTGGGGGTGTATCTTAATTACTAAGTCTCTACTAATAATTTAATACTAGTTTTTTCATTTTTCAAATTTTTGTCATCAGGTCATCTCTATTAATTTCCATCCTAACGATATTTATTTTTAGTGCGGGAGTTTTTTAAAATTCAAGATAGTATGAGAGATTTTGTTCATTTACATACTCATACGGAGTATAGTCTTCTTGATGGAGCGTCTAGGATTGAGGATTTAGTTTCAAGAGCGAGAGATTATGGAATGAAGAGTGTTGCTATAACGGACCATGGAAATCTCTTTGGTAGTATCCATTTTTACAAGACGTGTAAGGATCTGGGTATTAAACCAATAATCGGCGTTGAGGCTTATTTATGCGAGGATATGACAATTAAGGAGAAAATGGTTAGAACTACTCCTGATGTTTTTGATAAGCAATATTCACATCTTCTTCTTTTAGCGAAGGATATAGTAGGATACAAAAACTTGGTGAAACTGGTTACAAGGTCCTACCTTGATGGTTTCTACTATAAACCTAGGGTAGACAAGAAGCTACTTGAGAAACACAAGGATGGAATTATAGTGTTGAGTGGTTGTATAGCGGGTGAAATCCCTCAACTGATACTCAAAGGTAACTATAAAAGGGCTATGGAAGTTGCTGATTGGTATGTTTCAGTTTTTGGGAAGGATAATTTCTACATTGAGATACAAAAGCACGACCTTGAAGAAGAAAAACAACTAAACCCTGCTCTCGTGAAACTTTCAAAAGAGATGGGGTTAAAACTTGTAGCAACCTGTGACTCTCATTATCTTTCAAAAGAGGATGCCGAATCTCATGATACACTTCTATGTATCCAGACAGGAAACAAAAAATCAGACACTGATAGACTTAAATTTTCAAATGATAGTTTCTACTTCAAGTCTCCAGATGAGGTATGGAAGGATTTTGACGAATTACCAGAATCTTTAATAAATACTGTTGAGATATCTGAGAAGTGTAATCTTGATATACCATTTAATAACAAGGAACTTATGCCAAAGTATATGGATGGGGTTGATGCTGATGAGAAATTAAGAGAGATTGTATTTGAAAACTTGAACAGAAAGTTCAACGGAAAAATTCCAGAAGAGTATGTAGAGAGGGCAAATTATGAGTTAGAGGTTGTGAAGAATATGGGGTTTAGCAACTACTTTTTGGTGGTTCAAGATTTTGTTAACTGGGCTAAAAGTAGTAACATACCGGTAGGTCCTGGTAGAGGTTCTGCAGCGGGAGCACTTATTACTTACGCAACAGGAATTACAAACATAGACCCGATAAGGTATAACTTGCTTTTTGAGCGATTTCTAAACCCTGAAAGAGTGACTATGCCTGATATTGATGTTGATGTTGCTGATAGAGATAGAGATAGAGTTATTGAGTATCTATCCAATAAGTATGGTAAGGAGAACACTGCAAACATCATAACATTTGGAACATTACAGGCAAAGGCGGTAATAAGGGATGTCGGTAGAGTTTTAGGGATACCACTACATAGAGTAGATGAGATCGCTAAATCAATATCTAACGTTGATAGCATAGAGGAAGCGAAGAGTTTGGTTTCTGAGGTGAGAGAAATAATGACAAAAGGTAGCGACTTGGAGAAGGAATGGATAAACACTGCCGAGAAACTTGAAGGAATGGTTAGACACGCATCAGTTCATGCTTCCGGGATCGTTATATCTTCAGTTCCAATAGACGAGTATATAGCACTTTATAGAGATCCGAGGGAGGGAACAGTTTCAACTCAAGTATCTGCGCAGTTTCTTGAGGAGCTTGGTTTTCTAAAGATGGATATACTAGGTCTTGCAAACCTCTCAGTTATACAGGATACTATACAATTGGTGAGGGAGATAGAAGGAAAAGAGATTGATATTGATAATATTCCTTTGGATGACAAGAAAACCTATGACTTGCTTTCTTCTGGGGAGACTGCCGGTGTATTCCAGGTTGAGTCTGATGGAATGAAGGAGATGCTTAAAAATATGAAGCCTTCGGTGATTGAGGATATAATCGCTGCACTAGCGTTATACCGACCGGGACCTCTAGGTTCAGGAATGGATAGACAGTATATAAATAGAAAGCATGGAAGAGAGAGTGTAGAATATCCGCATCCAAGCCTTGAAGATATACTCAAGGAAACATACGGAGTTATACTCTACCAAGAACAGATAATGAAAATTGCGCAAAAGATATGTGGTTTTACACTTGGGCAGGCAGACAATCTAAGAAGGGCAATAGGGAAGAAAAAGAAAGAAATAATGGATCAAATGAAGAATGATTTTGTAAGCGGTGCTGTTAGGAATGGTTATGACGAGAAGTTTGCGCGGGATCTTTTTGATACGATAGAGAAGTTTGCGGAGTATGGTTTTAATAAGTCTCATAGCGCTGCTTATGCAATCATAACTTATCAAACTGCATACCTTAAAGCGCATTATCCTCTTGAATATATGACTGCATTGATTAACTCTGAAATTGGTAAGTTTGAAAAGATGGTTAGTTATGTTGAGGAGTCTATGAAAATGGGCATTAAGGTTCTACCACCAGATGTCAACAAGAGTAAAAAACTCTTCTATCCAGAGAAGACGAAAGATGGTTTCGCTATAAGATATGGTTTTATGGGAATAAAGGGTTTTGGTGAGGCTTCTGCTGATGAGATAATAAGTGATAGAGAAAAGTATGGTGAATACAAAACGATAGAAGAGTTTTTTGAAAGAACTATTTCTTTTATGAAAAGAAATTCTTATGAACCTCTCATCAAGGCAGGTGCTATGGATGTCTTATACAAAGATAGAATGAGATTGCTGTCAGGACTTGACAAGGTTATCAACTTCTTTTCGTCTCTTTCTAAAGAAAAAGAAATGGGACAGAATAATCTATTCGTTTCACCTCAGAATAGCAATGGTGGATACAGTATATCTTCACTTTTACAAGATGTTCAAAAAATTGAAAAGGATACTCTAGCGTCTTACGAGAAGGAAACGATAGGTGTTTTCTTCTCATACAATCCTATGAAAGAGTATTGGAAGGAAATTAGAAACTATGCCTCTTTTGAGATAGACTACCTTGAAATACTACCTGAGGGTTGTCCATTCACAGTTATGGGAATGGTTTCTGAAATTGAAAAAAGAGATACTATAAAAGGTAAAATAGCTAATGTTAGAATTACCGATTATTTCGGTAAGAAAGCCACACTCTACCTTTCTGTTGAGGCAACAAAAGAGTATGAAAATATTCTAGCAGATGGTAGAATACTCATATTCAAAGGTGTAGTATCTAGAAATACTTTAGGCAAAACATTCCCGAAAGTTTTGAAATTGTTTGATATATCTAGCTACAAGAGTGATAGGATAACCGAACTGCATATAGTAGTTTCGGAGGATATTCAAGAGGATCATCTGTATGAATTAAGGAAAATACTAGTGAGTAATAACGGTAAATGCTTACCTTACATTGGTGTTATCTTAAATGGGAGTATAGAATACTATAGGTTGTCCCCTATTTATTCTGTTAAACCTTCTTACGACATCACATCCAAGTTGAGGAACATCCCTGGTGTAAAGTCTTTCTGGTATTTCTGAAAGGTGTAGCGATTTCTTATTTCATCCATCATCAAAGTTTGAGGTGATAGATTATGGAGGATCAGGTGTATTATCACAGGCCTATAATGGTTAGAGAGGTCCTTGAAAACCTTATCACTGATCCTTCAGGGAGTTATATTGATTGCACTTGTGGTGAAGGGGGTCATTCTTATGAGATAGTGAAAGCAATTGATGGTAAAGGTATTTTGATCTGTGTTGATAAGGATAGAGATATACTTGAAGTAGCAAAACGTAGGCTTAGTCAATTTAAGAATGTCTATTTTATAAACGATGGTTTTGAAAATATAGATAGAATAGCAGTTGAGAGTGGGATTTATAAGTTTGATGGAGTTCTTTTAGATCTAGGTGTCTCAATGTATCATTATGCTAACAAGAGAAAGGGTTTTAGTTTTGACTCCGAGTATCCACTAACTATGACTTATGCTAAAGCAGACAAGGTTAAGTTTACTGCGTATGAGGTTGTAAATAAATTCAGAAAGGATGAACTTTCGGAGATCATATTCAGATACGGTCAGGAGCCGATGGCTAGAAAAATAGCAGAAATAATAGTGAGATACAGAGATAAGAAGAGAATAGAGACGCCGAAAGAACTTGCCGACTTGATAAAAAATGGTATCAAAAGGTATTATAAAACCAAAATTCATCCTGCTACCAAGACATTTATGGCTTTGAGAATATTCGTTAATGAGGAGTTTGAGGTTATTGAGAGATTTTTGTCAAGAGTTTCTAACTTTATCAAGAGTGGTGGTAGGTTATGTATAATAACTTTTCATTCTGGGGAGGATAAGATAGTTAAAACCAAGATGAAGGAACTATCAAATGCTGGTGAGTTTAGAATACTTACTGCGAAACCGATAATTCCAACGATGGAAGAGGTTAGGTCAAATCCTTCGTCAAGGTCTGCTAAGTTAAGGGTTTATGAAAAGGTGTGAGTATGAATAAATGGTTTTATTTTAGCATTATGTTGTTGCTGATTTTTGGGCTTTTGGTGGCTTCTGTGGTCCAGAGAGAATATTACAAGTCTCTCTGTAAAGAGGAAGAGAACCTTAAAAAGAAACTTATCTACCTTAAGAATGAACATAATAAACTAGTCTGGGAGATTGAAAGAATAACGACTCTTGAAAGACTAATAGGAAAGGAGCCTTCAAAGTATAGAGTATCAATGAATAGAGTTATCGTAATAGATGATGAGTAATTAATGCAGGTTTTTTGTGTTTTTATAGTCTTTCGCTGTTTTCGGTAAAATCTAAAATCGGAGAAAGTAAATCTATGCTTCGTTTATCAGTCTTCCTGATAGTGTGAAACTCTCAGAGGAGTCTTGACTTTATTGAACTACATCTAATAAATTCCAAAATTTGAGAGTTATTTGGGTATAGTTAATGCTTTTAGTG